>NZ_CP143423.1:0-90000 GCF_014337925.2 Roseobacter fucihabitans
AACGGGGGCGGGGTTGAACTGGGAACGCTAGAGGGAAAAACAGGTCCAATATGACTAAGGAAAAATGGGGGCAGTTGAGGCAGCGGCTGCTTAAGACCGTCGGGCAAAACAACTATACCAATTGGATCGAACCGATTGAGTTCCGCGCAAACGAAGAAGGCATTGCGACCTTTGACGTACCGACCAATTTTCTGGGGAATTACGTCAACCAGAATTTTGCAGATCTCATACTGCATGAGCTGAAATCCGAAGACCCCAATATCCGTCGTTTGCATTTCGCCGTCCCGGCACTTGCCGCGGCCCACCGCACTAACGCGGTCACGACCGACAAACCGGTGCCGACGACCCCAAAAACATCCGGCTCGATGGCCACTGCACCGCTGGATAGACGTTTCACTTTCGACACCTTTGTCGTTGGCAAGCCGAATGAACTGGCCCATGCTGCTGCCCGCCGCGTTGCCGAAGGTGGCCCTGTTACTTTCAACCCGCTCTTCCTATATGGGGGCGTTGGCCTCGGCAAAACCCACCTGATGCATGCGATTGCCCATGAATTGCGCCAACGCAAGCCCGGTATGAACGTGCTGTATCTCTCTGCCGAACAATTCATGTACCGTTTTGTGCAGGCCCTGCGCGACCGCAAGATGATGGATTTCAAGGAAATCTTCCGCTCTGTCGATGTGTTGATGGTCGATGACGTGCAATTCATCGCCGGAAAAGGCAGCACGCAGGAAGAGTTTTTTCACACCTTCAACGCGCTTGTGGATCAGAACAAGCAGATCATCATTTCTGCTGATCGCGCGCCGGGAGAGATCAAGGATCTTGAAGACCGCGTGAAATCGCGGCTGCAATGCGGTTTGGTCGTGGATTTGCACCCGACCGATTACGAACTGCGGCTCGGCATTCTCCAGAGCAAGGTGGAACAACAGCGTCTCAACTACCCCGGCCTTGAAGTCGAAGCGGGCGTTCTGGAATTCCTTGCGCATCGTATCTCGACCAACGTGCGGGTGCTTGAGGGCGCGTTGACGCGGCTCTTCGCCTTTGCCTCGCTGGTCGGGCGTGAAATCAACATGGATCTGACGCAGGATTGCCTTTCTGACGTTTTGCGCGCCTCCGAACGCAAGATCACCGTCGAGGAAATCCAGCGCAAAGTCTCGGATCATTACAACATCCGTCTCAGCGATATGATTGGCCCCAAGCGGCTGCGCAGCTATGCACGGCCGCGTCAGGTCGCCATGTATCTGTGCAAGAAGCTGACGAGCCGCTCCCTGCCCGAGATTGGGCGTCGTTTTGGCGGGCGCGATCACACCACCGTCATGCACGGTGTGAAACGCATAGAGGAACTCAAGATCCAGGATGGCCAGATCGCCGAAGATCTGGAACTCCTGCGCCGCGCGCTGGAAGAATAGTCACACATTTCACCCGTCGCCCTGCAAAATGGCGGCGGGTCTTGACGCCCTGCGCTTTCCAACACACAAAACAATAAAAGTCTTGTGAAGTCGGTGGAACCGGGTAGTTTGCCTGTCCCGACTGGTGGGAAGGATAACAAAATCATGAAGATCAGCATCGAACGTGCCGCCCTGCTGAAAGCGGTGTCCCAAGCGCAATCTGTTGTTGAGCGACGCAACACCATTCCCATCCTGGCCAATGTATTAATTGAGGCCGAAGGCAGCGACGTTTCCTTTCGCGCCACGGACCTCGACATCGAGGTCGTGGACAAAGCGCCCGCCCAAGTGGAACGCGCCGGGGCGACGACGGTATCGGCCACCACCCTGCATGAAATCGTGCGCAAACTCCCCGATGGGGCGCTTGTCACTCTGACGGCGGATGGTGCAACGGGCCGCCTTACGGTGGAGGCGGGCCGGTCGAATTTCTCGCTGGCGACCCTGCCGAAAGAGGACTTCCCGGTCATGGCCTCCTCGGAATATGCCTCGAACTTCTCCGCGCCCGCGCCCGTGTTGCGGCGATTGTTTGATAAATCGAAATTCGCGATTTCGACCGAAGAGACACGGTATTACCTGAATGGCGTCTATATGCATGTCTCGGATGGCGAAGAGGGGCGGGTTTTGCGCTGTGTCGCAACGGATGGGCATCGATTGGCCCGGATCGACGCCAATCTGCCGGTCGGGGCCGAAGATATGCCCGGCGTCATCGTGCCGCGTAAAACCGTTGGTGAATTGCGCAAATTGCTTGATGACGATGACATGAAGATCGCCGTGTCGGTGTCGGAGACGAAAATTCGCTTTGCCACGCCCGAAATCACGCTGACCTCCAAGGTCATTGACGGAACGTTCCCCGATTACACCCGCGTGATCCCCCAGGGCAACACGCGCAAGCTGGAGGTGGACGCCAGCGATTTCGCCAAAGCCGTGGACCGTGTGGCAACAGTCAGCTCGGAACGCTCGCGCGCCGTCAAATTGCAACTGGACGAGGATCGCCTGATCCTGTCGGTCAATGCGCCCGACAGCGGAGCCGCAGAGGAAGAGCTCGCCGTGGCCTATAGCGATGAACGGCTGGAGATCGGCTTCAACGCGAAATACCTGCTCGAAATCGCGAGCCAGGTGGATCGTGAAAACGCGGTGTTCATGTTCAACTCCTCCGGTGATCCCACCTTGATGCGCGAAGGCAATGATATGTCGGCAGTCTATGTCGTCATGCCGATGCGCGTTTGACGCGCCGCACCGGGCATTTCGTAACATCCGGGTGATGTCGTGACATTGGCGCTGACATCCCTGACGCTGTCGCATTTTCGGTCGCATAAACTGGGGCGGCTGTCTCTGGACGCGCGCCCGGTTGCGCTTTACGGGGCCAATGGGGCGGGCAAAACCAACGTTCTGGAGGCAGTATCGCTGTTTTCGCCGGGACGTGGGCTGCGCCGGGCGAGCGCACAAGACATGACGCGCCGCCCCGAAGCGTTAGGCTGGAAAGTCACCGGGCTTCTCCAATCTCTGCACCAGACCCATGAGATTGAAATCTGGTCGGAAAATAACGCAGCCCGTCAGGTCAAGATTGACGACAAAGCGGCACCGCAAACGGCATTGGGCCGCATTGCACGGGTGCTGTGGCTGATCCCCGCCATGGACCGGTTGTGGATCGAAGGGTCTGAGGGGCGGCGGCGGTTTCTCGACCGCATGACCCTGAGTTTCGAGCCGATGCACGCCGAAGCCTCGCTGAATTATGAACGTGCCATGCGTGAACGCAATCGTCTGCTCAAGGATCAGGTGCGTGATCCTGCTTGGTACGGCGCATTGGAGAGCCAGATGGCGCAATCGGGTGCCGCCATTGATGCCAACCGGCGCACCGCACTCGCGCAATTGGCCACAGCACAACAGGATACGGCGACGGCCTTTCCCACAGCGGATCTGACCCTGACCCACGCCGACGGGGACCTGCCGGCGACGGAGGCGGATTTGCGCGAGGCGCTGGCGAGCAACCGGAACCGGGACATGGCCGCCGGGCGGAGCCTGATCGGACCGCATCGCGCGGATCTGGACGGTGTCTACAGCGCCAAGGACGTCCCGGCCAAAGATTGCTCCACGGGCGAGCAAAAGGCGCTGCTGGTCTCACTGATCCTCGCCAATGCGCGGGCCTTGGCGCGGGATTTTGGCGCACCGCCCCTCCTGTTGCTCGATGAGGTCGCCGCCCATCTGGACGCGGACCGTCGCGCGGCGCTCTATGATGAAATCGTGGCTCTGAAGGCGCAGGCCTGGATGACAGGCACCGGGTTGGAGCTTTTTGAAACCCTCGGAAACCGCGCCCAATACGTAGAGGTCGGCGAAAGTGACGGCATCTCACAGATCGCGCCACCGCGATGAGCATCTCTCTGGCCGATCTGCTGCTCTATTCGGGCGCGCTGGTGATCCTCTTCCTGACGCCCGGACCGGTCTGGCTGGCGCTCATGGCGCGCGCCCTGTCGGGTGGGTTTCAGGCCGCCTGGCCGCTGGCGCTCGGCGTGGCTGTCGGCGATATCATCTGGCCGCTTGTGGCCATCCTTGGCATCTCCTGGATCCTGTCGGTGTTCGATGTCTTCATGGCCGTGCTGCGTTGGGTGGCCTGCGGTGTTTTCATCATCATGGGCGCGCTGCTGATCAAACATGCGCATCAGAAAATCAGCGCCGATAACAGCCTGACCCGCCCCGGCCTCTGGCCCGGTTTTCTGGCTGGGATAATCGTCATTCTGGGTAATCCAAAGGCGGTTTTATTCTATATGGGTGTGCTGCCGGGTTTTTTTGATTTGCGCTCGGTGACGCCGCTCGACGTCGCTGCAATCCTCGGCGTTTCCGTTGCAATCCCGATGATCGGCAACCTGATATTGGCGGCTGGCGTCGGGCATGTCCGCGCAATTATCACCAAGCCGGAAACCCTCGCCCGCATCAATGTCACCTCTGGCGTGTTGCTGATCGCGGTGGGTATGCTTATTCCCCTGATCTGACACAAAATATTGTGCCAATTGCGTGACAACCCCCCGAAAAAAACGTATAAATCTGAAAAAATACGAAGGTGGCACGGCATGTCCGACAACGAGCAGGCGCAAGAAGATTATGGCGCTGATTCTATCAAGGTTCTCAAGGGCTTGGAGGCTGTTCGTAAGCGCCCAGGCATGTATATCGGGGACACGGATGACGGGTCCGGTCTGCACCATATGGTCTACGAGGTCGTGGACAACGGGATTGACGAGGCGCTGGCGGGTCATGCGGATGCTGTGAACGTCACGATCCACGATGATTCATCGATTTCCGTCAGCGATAACGGCCGTGGTATTCCCGTGGGCATTCACGAGGAAGAGGGCGTTTCCGCCGCCGAAGTGATCATGACGCAGCTGCATGCGGGCGGCAAATTCGACAGCAATTCCTACAAGGTGTCGGGCGGTCTGCACGGCGTTGGCGTTTCTGTTGTAAACGCGCTCAGCGATTGGCTGGAACTGCGCATCTGGCGCAGTGGCAAGGAGCATGTCGCGCGGTTTGAGGGCGGGTTTACGGTTAAGCATCTCGAGGTAGTCGGTCCCACAGATCGGAGCGGCACTGAAGTGCGTTTCATGGCTTCCACCGATACGTTTTCAAACCTCGAATACTCCTTCGAGACGCTGGAGAAGCGCTTGCGGGAGCTGGCGTTTCTGAACTCCGGTGTGCGGATCATTCTGACGGATGAACGCCCCGCCGAGCACCTGCGCTCGGAATTGTTTTACGAGGGCGGCGTCAAGGAATTCGTCAAATACCTCGACCGACACAAGTCCTCTGTTATGCCCGAGCCGATCTTCATCACCGGCGAAAAAGACGACATTGGCGTCGAGGTCGCGATGTGGTGGAATGACAGCTACCACGAGAACGTGCTGCCCTTTACCAACAACATCCCGCAGCGTGACGGCGGCACCCATATGGCGGGTTTTCGCGGTGCCCTGACGCGCACCATCAACAATTACGCGCAGGCCAGCGGCATTGCCCGCAAGGAAAAGGTCAGCTTCACCGGGGATGACGCGCGCGAAGGTCTGACCTGTGTTTTGTCGGTCAAAGTACCGGATCCGAAGTTTTCATCGCAAACCAAAGACAAGCTGGTATCCTCCGAAGTCCGCCCCGCCGTTGAGGGGCTGGTGAACGAGAAACTGGCCGAATGGTTCGAGGAAAACCCCACCGAGGCCAAGATCGTAGTGGGCAAGATCATCGAGGCCGCCCATGCCCGCGAAGCCGCGCGTAAGGCCCGCGATCTGACCCGGCGCAAGACGGCGATGGATGTGAATTTTCTGGCTGGGAAGCTCAAGGATTGCTCGGAGAAAGACCCCTCCAAGACCGAAGTCTTCCTTGTGGAGGGCGATAGCGCCGGGGGCTCTGCCCAAACGGGCCGGGACCGCCAGACACAAGCGATTCTGCCGCTCAAAGGCAAGATTCTGAACGTCGAACGCGCGCGGTTCGACCGGATGCTGGGCTCTCAGGAGATCGGGAACCTCGTGATGGCGCTCGGCACGGGCATTGGACGGGATGAGTTCAACATCGACAAATTACGCTACCACAAGATCGTCATCATGACGGACGCGGATGTGGATGGCGCGCATATCCGGACGCTTTTGCTGACCTTCTTTTTCCGCCAAATGCCGCAGCTGATTGAAAGCGGGCATCTCTATATTGCCCAACCTCCGCTTTATAAGGTGTCGCGCGGCAAGTCAGAAGTTTACCTTAAAGATCAGCAAGCTATGGAAGATTACCTGATCCAGCAGGGCATCGACGGTGCCATGCTCAGGCAGGGAAATGGTGAAGAGATTACCGGCGCGGACCTGTCTCGCGTCGTTGATCTGGCCCGGCAAATGCGCCGCGTACTGGAAGCCTTCCCAACGCATTATCCCCGCCATATTCTGGAACAGGCTGCGATTGCCGGGGCCTTCACCCCTGGTGTTGTCGATGCTGATCTGCAAGGCACCGCCGATAAGGTCGCCGCGCGTCTGAACTTGATTGCGGCGGAATACGAGCAGGGCTGGCAAGGCAGGATCACGCAGGATCACGGCATTCGGCTGGCGCGCATTTTGCGCGGCGTGGAAGAGGTACGCACGCTGGACGGTCGTATCCTGCGCGGCGGCGAGGCGAAACGGACGGGTGGCTTTACGCAGAGCCTGCAGGACGTCTACAGACTGCCCGCGACGCTTGTACGAAAGGACCGGGTGCAATCCATTCTGGGGCCCATGGACCTGCTGGATGCGATTTTGCAGGAGGGCGAAAAGGGTCTGTCGTTGCAGCGATACAAGGGGTTGGGCGAAATGAACCCCGATCAGCTGTGGGAAACTACGCTGGACCCGGATGCGCGGACGCTGTTGCAGGTCAAGGTAGATGATATGGCGGAAGCCGATGACCTCTTTACCAAACTGATGGGCGATGTGGTTGAACCGCGCCGCGAGTTCATTCAAAAGAACGCGTTAAACGTTGAAAACCTGGATTTTTGACCCTGTGTAGGAATCCACAAAGCACTTCGCACGCCCCATAATTATTCGTGAAACGCCCATAGTGTTTCGCGAATGAGTTTGTTGCTACTTATGAAATCTAAACCGCGACAATAAATTTTTCATTCAAGCGCTCGACCGTGGCGCGCCACTTCGGTATTGTGGTTTCCAAACATTCCTATTTCTTGGATTGTCTGCTTTTCTGGAACCGTATGAAGCCAATCAACGGGCACGAAATATTCGCATTTTTCCTGATCGTCCTTCAAGTGTCGATGATAGCCACCCGTCAATTTATCGAGCGCTGGGCTTCCCTCGATCCGAAATTCGTTTGCGGCTACGCGAGGTCCAGACACACGCCCTACACCAACGAACCCCTTCCCAGGGATCTTGACCCAAATGCGGTCGTCCTCATCCAACATTCGCAAAGAGTTACTATACCAAGAGCCTCCACCACCGGATATGAAACCAAATTCAATGGCTTCATTCCATTTTCGCGTGTCGTCCGCACCAAAGCTGACATAAAACTCACCGTTCCAAGGTTCCTTTTCCCCACCCTTACTGCTGCTCGCTGCTTGAACCTGAACTTCCCCAGGATCAATGAGCCAAGCCCGGCTCAATAGTTGCTCCATCTGTCAACCGTGCCCTGATCCCCAAGTCTCATTCGGCTTTGCGCGGAGTCCTTTGGGTTAGATCTTTGGCGTTAGGCGGCCATTTTGTCCATCGCCTTTCTGTGCGAGAATTCCATCGGGGTCAGGTTGCCCAAGCCTGAATGTGGTCTTTGCCAGTTGTAATCCTCCTGCCATTCTTCGAGCGTTTTGCGAGCATCGCCTAAAGCACCAAACAGCGTTTCGTTGAGGCATTCATCCACTGCCCGGCAGTGCATGTTTACATGCACGAGAGGGGCGCAGCTGGTTGTGTCGCAAACTTTGTCGTGAGGCGAGATGGGGCCTCGCTAGGATACAATTATCCAGCGAGCTCGGCAAACTGTTCGAAGCCGGACAACCCTGGTCGGTCGAATTGTCCTTTGCGGATCATGTGGGCGACTTCGATGCCCGCCAGAGTGGACGCGGCTGAATTGAACGATTTGAAGGTCCGCATTGGCTGATTCTGTGGAAAAACAACGTGTTGCGAGCGCAGGAAGTGGTGATCTAAATGGAGCGCGAGCGCCTTTCTTATCAGGCTTTTTGCATTTGCTGCGGTGCAGGAAAGATCTTGGCGAGTTTGCGGAGGTTTTGGGCGGTGGCGGCGAGCAGGAATTCGTCATTTGCGCCGCATGGGCCACGTAATCGGGGACGTCCCAGCCCGAGGATGCGTTTGAGATGCGCGAAGAGCATCTCAACTTTCTTGCGCAGCCGCATTGAGATTGCGTATTGCTTGGTCTTGGCAATGTCGCGGGCGACCTGACGGGCGTCTTCATGTTCTTCGCGGGTAATTTTTCGCGCATCAGCATTCGGGCAGCATTGCATTTCTGACAGACAGGCCTGACACGTCTGTTTAAGGGCCTTATACTTGGCGACGCCTTTGCCGGTTGGCCCACGATTTGGGTCAGAATAGTTGCGCCGGAATTGCTTGAGCGGCTCGCCTTCCGGGCAGATGTATTGGTTATTCTCCGCATCCCATTCAAAGTCCGCGCAAGACCATGTGCCATCCGTGCGGCTCGCTTTATCCATAACCGGAATGTGCGGTTCGATCTTGCGATCAACCAACCACCCGAGCATCGGGCCGGAACCGTAAGCTGTGTCCATTGCCCGGCAGTTGATTGCAAAGCAATCAATGAGAGGGGGCGATAATCCATTCGGGATGCAGATCGAACGTGTCTTTGACCCGATCCAACATTGAGCGCACAGACCCGACTTCTGCTTGCCGGATTGATCGTCTGGCCTCCACATCGACGATCACGGCATGATCCGTGTCGATCAGGTAATTGGTGGAATAACTGAAGAACGCAGGGCCTTTACGGGCTGCCGTCCATTGGCTTGCAGGATCAGAATGGGACGTGAACTTGGGTTCAACCTCAGATGCTGCGCCAAAAGCTGCGTTATCCAAGACATCAAGATACTCCTTCACGGCACGCGGCGCATCGTTTGGATCGATGGCATTATGGTCCCAATCTTCCTTCGGCGTCGCGTTTTGTTTGTTCGCATCTGCCTCGATCAAACTGGCGTCTGCCGCAAGGCGCTGGCCACTCACCAAGCCATCCGCGATGCACCGAGCTACGGTCTTCTCGAACAGGTGTCGCAACAATGCACTCTCCCGGAAACGCCCATGCCGGTTCTTGGAGAACGTCGAGTGGTTCGGCACCGGATCAGATAGATCGAGGCGGCAAAACCAACGATACGCCAGTTTCAAATGCACCTCTTCACAAAGACGGCGCTCCGAGCGGATGCCAGAACAATAGCCCACGAGCAGCATGCGCCCTCTCATGCATGTAAACATGCACTGCCGGGTAATAGATCAGCAGTTCTGGGTCGATGGACGGGCGGCCAGTGTGGCTATAAAAGTCCGCTAGGTATTGGCGGATGTCGCTTAGATCAACGAACCTATCAATTGACCGCAGCAGGTGATCTTGGGGCACATGATCGTCAATCGAGAACTCGTAAAACAGCGCGCCTTGTGCTTCTTGCTTTGGTCCCAGCATCGAAATCACCCCCGTTGCTAAGGAAAATTGAATCAGCGAATAGCCACCCGATCAAGCAAGAGTTTTTCAACAGAATCGGCTCAGACCGTATCTGAAGGCTCTGGTCAGATCACTCTTGCCCGGAATGCACAGAAGCTGCTGCTCGGACCAGGCAAAGAAGGCCACAATCTTTGGCTGGCTCAGCTTTTGACGCGCGGCCATGCGGACGTCGGCTGGCTGGCCGTTGGTGTCGCGCTCGATGTCGTGGAGTTTGCCGATCCTGTCGAGGGCCTCGTGGGCGATATCGGACTTGGTCGAGGTCCGAAAATCGTGGAAATCGCGCCGCAGGCAGGGCCAGCAGGCCGCCTCCCGCAAACGCGGCACACCACCCGGTTCAGGCGCGTAAAGCTTGGCATAGCCTTTGTAGCCGTCGGCTTGGAGGATGCTGCGGGCATCTGCCAGATGGGTCAGGACATGCTCTTCCTTCCAGTCTGGCGCAAACCGATAGACAGCGCCGGGCGGTGCGCCCCCCGCCCAAGGACGTTGGTCCTGCACACAGGCCCGGATCCGGCCTTGCTTGACACCTTTGCCAGGTCCTTTGTCGCGCCTTGAACGATCCGGCACCCGGATCGGCGTGTCATCCACTGGCTGGCAGGGCATTGCGCAGCAATCTGCCGAGAGGGGGCGTGCAGCAGATCGCTGCCCATGATGTGCGCCTCGATCCGTTCAATAATGGGCGACAGTGTTTTCATGGCACGGCCACCCTGGGCTGCGCCCGTTCACACCTCAGACTGTCCCCCGGGACAGCCCGTAGCTTCGCGAACCGGTGCTCACCCAGCCGACCAGCGTGGTTTCGGGAATGTCGCCCCCCATACGCGCAAAGATCTCATGCTGGCGATATAACGGAAGGTGATCGTCGAACTTCGACACCCGCTGAGCGACGGGCGATGCCTGCATCGCCAAGAGGGGCACATGCGCCAGCAGGTCTGGCCCTGCCATGCTGCCCGGGATCGGACGGCCTGGCGCGGGCTCCTGCACCATCTTTTCGCAACGACGGCAGGATTTCCTGATCCGGACGATCTGCACAACCTTCATCCGTGCGGCGATCATGTCGAGAAGTTCGCTGACATCCTCGCCCACGACGCGCAGATCGCCACCACAGTCGGGGCAGCACGTGCCCGGATCAAGCTCACGGCGTTCTCGCAGGGTCACCTTCGACACACGCGGGCAGCGGCGCAAAACGGGCGCGCAGGGCTCATCAGCGGCCGGTGCGTCCTGACCTTCGTCGATCATCGCGTCATCGTCTTCGGCCACGGCGACCAGCAGGTCTTCGAGCGCCGGTTCCAGCTGCTTGATCTTCTCTGAGGATTTGCCAAAAGCCAGTTTCTGGAGTTTGGCGATCCGCAGCCGAAGGGCCTGAACCGGTTGATCGTGGACCCGCAAGGTCGCTGTGATCCTGGCGTTCTCTGCCTGCAATTCCGCGATCATCGCCTTCAAAACAGCGGGATCATCCGTTTGCCCGGCAGGGCATTGCGCGAAGCCAATATCCCGAGAGGGGGAGAGGTTTTCAGCAGGTTTCGACAGGCGTCTGATTACCAGAAAGCAGGCCAAAGCACCATATAAATAACGCAAATACAGACGCAAAATCACCCCACACGCGCAGGCGGAGCCCCCCCAATCCAGACGCCGCCAGTCGATCGAGCATCGCGAGCTGCGCTGACGTCATCCGCACAGCCCCGTCTTGGGCGCTTGGCCACGGGAAACGGCAACGTTCCAGCACCTTGTAACAGAGACAAAAGCCCTGGCCATCCCAATACAGCAGCTTGATCCGATCCCCACGCCGCCCCCGGAACGCAAACACGGCACCACTGGCAGGCTTCTGCCGCCACGCGTAAATTTGTTGTCGCCTTATCTCATGGCGCTGCGCCACCTGTGTAACGCTCGCCCCACCAACCCCAACCGACATGACAATCTCGAGCTTGTGATCACCATGCCAGAAGCGTCGTCGCTCAGCCCCAATAAGTTCACCACAAATCACAAATCCCGCATAAAAGACGTCGCTAATGACGTCTTTAAACACATCTCTCAGATCATCGCGTCGTTATCAGGCAGGCCGTGCCAATCGAGCGGTTGCCAACTTCACGTTGACGCTCTTACTCTTGAGCGCTGCGCTTTTCTCCAGAACGTTTGGGACATTAAAGCGGAGTTTTGTTGGATTTTGCGCAATGGTTTTTGTGGCGTCGCAAGCGACGCCACCGGTCTCGACCATCGGCGCAACGATTATCATTGAAGACGTACAACTGGCCGGATCTTAACTGAAGTGCAAGAAACATTCAGTACTTCCTACGCATGTTTAGATCTGCTTTTTGGATTCTCAATGCAATGTTGTTGGCGCTGGCGATTGGGCCAGTATCCCTTGTTGCGTCGCAGTCGGGTCTTCCAGACGAAGCCGGTATCTACCTCGTTTTTGAATTCGGATCATCTTCAGGTCTAACGAGAGACATATTGTTCTCTGGAGCTCAGGAAATAGGACCGATCCGCCCTCCGATGTCACGGATAATTTTTGCATCTCAGACAACACATGATCATCTCCACGCCGCTGGCTATACAATGATGCCCGCCAGTGCACTGGCTGCGCTTTGCGGCATTGAAATCCAAAAAACACATCAACTTCCGAGGACTTAGTTATCATGCTTGCAACCGTAGTGTCTTCACCCGTCCGGATGGTGTTTGTTATCGCCACCGTGCTAACACCATGTGCGATGTTCGCCGCATTCCTTATTGGTGGGAGCGTACTGTCAACCGCATTAATATCTCTGAGTTTCCTCGGTTTAGGATTAATGATGGGGCGCAGCCAACCTAAGTTGCTACCTGTCGGCGCAGCTGTCGCATTAATTGGCCAAGCCATTGCATTGAACAATGCATTTCAAGGGCATCCTTGGCAGATCGATACTCACATGCTGTACTTTGCCCTGCTTGCAGTGTTGGTAAGCTTGCGCAGTGTCCCAGCCGTCTTGACTGCCGCTGGCATTATCGCAGTCCATCATGTTTCTCTATCGTTTCTGATGCCTTCCTTAATCTATCCTTCAGGTGGGTTTACTGAAAATATTGGACGTACCACGCTTCATGCCGTGATCGTACTTATGGAGACTGCGGCGCTTGTTCTAACGGTAGTTCAGTTGCAACGCCTCAATCAACAGATGCAAGTCAAAGCAGGTGAGTTGGAGGAGAGCTTGAAGCTATCTGACCAAGCACGTCATCAAGCTCAGAAATCCCAAAAAGAAGCTGAAGCAGCCAAGAACGATGCGGAAAAAGCTGCGACGCGTGAAGTCGAAATGGCCAAAGAAAAAGAAAGCGCCGATCGTAAGGCGACCAAGGCCCGGGAGGCGATGATGATCGACCTTGGTAATTCCTTCGGTACGGTTGTCGAAGCGGCTGTCGCAGGTGAGTTTTCCAAGCGGGTGGACGCGAATTTCTCCGATCAAACCCTCAACGAGCTCGCAGAAAATATCAACCAACTGCTGGGGGCCGTGGATCAAGGTCTTTCCCAAACCGGTCAAGCGCTGGAGCGTGTTGCCGGTGGAGATCTGACGAAGCCTATGGACGGTGACTTTCATGGAGCCTTTGGTCATCTACAGAGAAACGTCAACAATATGATGGACGGCCTCAAGTCTCTCATCGTTGAAATTACAGGCAGCGGTACTACTCTCGCGTCATCATCGGCTGAGTTGCGCGATACGTCCGACGGGCTGTCAAAACAAGCCGAACAAAATGCAGCTTCTCTGGAAGAGACATCCGCAGCTCTCGAAGAACTTTCTGCAAGTATCAAGCGGGTCAGCGGGAGTGTCGCGGACGCAAGCAAGAACGCGCAGACAGCCCGAGATACGGCACAGTCCAGCGAGAAAGTGGCATCTGACGCGGCGGAATCAATGGAGAGTATCGCCGACGCTTCCAAAGAGATCACGCGAGTAGTTGGTGTCATTGACGACATTGCGTTTCAGATCAACTTGCTTGCCTTGAACGCTGGCGTTGAAGCGGCGCGCGCGGGAGAGGCGGGCCGTGGTTTCTCAGTCGTCGCCTCAGAAGTTCGACTGCTCGCTCAAAGAGCAGCCGAAGCCTCAAAAGAAATCGCGGCTGTAATCGTCAAAAGTGATACTGCGGTTTCTCAGGGTGTTGAAAAAGTTTCCAACGCGAAATCTTCTCTCGAGACGATTGCTGAGAGCGTCATCGGTATTTCCAAAGGGGTTGATGAAATATCTACCGCAATATCGGAACAAGTGCATGGCATCGGTGAAATCACGACGACCGTGAGCCAAATTGATCAAAATACGCAGAGACAGGCAGCTTCATTTGAAGAAGTCACAGCTGCAAGTGCCATACTAGCAAGCGAAGCCGACAATATGAAACAAACAACAGCACGCTTCCGAACAGGTCAGGAGACCAAAATAGCCGAAATGAACAAACCAGCCGCACCCCTCACAATACAACAGCCGAGAAGTGCCGCCGTAAGCGCCGGCGGACGTGCAAGCCAAGACGGTTGGAATGAATTTTGATTGCTATGAGTGAGTGGCAAATGGGAACAAGCGTTGTTACGATATCTGTTTTGGCGCGGAAATTTAGCTTAAAAAATTGATCGATACAGTCTTCGCAGTAATGAGAGCCTGTTGAATGTTACAGAGAACTGCCGCGGTATTGTTACCGAGATTTGGGCCGCTCAGTCATGATGTTTTGTTCGCCATGACGTGGTCAATAGTGACCTTGTTGCAGGGATCGTATCACGACTGCTATCGAGGCGGTTTGTTCTTTTCAGGATGCTGTAAATGCCGCACAAGTTTAACGCCAGTCGATGAGGCAAGATCCCGAAGCAACGGCATCGGGTGACCAACTGGGCCGATTATAACGAAGGCCTGCGGCGGCGCGGTGATCTGGCTGTCTGGATCAGCGAAGACGCACTCGCCCTGTGGTCGGTGCCACGCCGAACGACACGTGGCGGACAGCCGCACTACTCTGATCTGAGTTGTGTGGCTGTCCGGAGTTGATGCGCCAAAGGCCTTGTCGTCAAAAGCGTCGAGATATTCCCTGACTGCTCGCGGTGCATCGTCTGGATTGATTGCCGATACATCCTATTCCGACTGTGCAGCGGAGTTCATTCTATCGACATCTGCTTCCCCCTCTCGGGATATTGCTGCGCAATACCCTGCCGGGCAGCGATCAAACTGGCATCAACTGCAAAGCCATGGCCACCAACAAGACCTTCAGAAATGCAGCGCGTAACAGTGGCTTCAAAAACTGACCGAAGCAGGTCGCCATCCCGGAATTTACCGTGACGGTATTTTGAGAAGGTACTGTGATCCGGCACTTTGTTGTTCAAATCGAGACGACAAAACCACCGATATGCCAGGTTCAGATGAACCTCATCACACAGACGCGTTCAGATCGGATGCCTAAAACGTAACCGACAACCAGCATCCGTACGATCAGTTCCGGGTCAATCCCCCCTCATGCATTTTCAATGCACAGCCAGGCAATGGAAGTGCGTCCCAGATGGCTGTAGTGCGGCACAAGTTGATGACGGACCGTCCCGACGTCCAGAAACTGATCAACCTCACGCAATATGTGATTGGCAGTACATGTGCCTTGCCCTGTGCCCCAAGTCTCATTCGGCTTTGCGCGGAGTCCTTTGGGTTAGATCTTTGGCGCTAGGCGGCCATTTTGTCCATCGCCTTTCTGTGCGAGAATTCCATCGGGGTCAGGTTGCCCGAGCCTGAATGTGGTCTTTGCCAGTTGTAATCCTCCTGCCATTCTTCGAGCGTTTTGCGAGCATCGCCTAAAGCACCAAACAGCGTTTCGTTGAGGCATTCATCCACTGCCCGGCAGTGCATGTTTACATGCACGAGAGGGGCGCAGCTTGCCGTTGAAGCTTTCAATGAAACCGTTCTGCCGGGGCCTTCCGGGCGCGATGTAGTGCCAGTCAATGCCGGTATCCTGAACCCATTTGAGAGGATCGCCATGCTGGTGAACTCGGTACCGTTGTCCGATACAATCGTCGTTGGCATGCCGCGTTCAGTAATGATCTGATCCAGTTCACGCGCGACCGTTGACCAGACAGCGACGTGTCGGCCACCAGCACCAAGTTCTCGCGGCTGAAGCCATCGACAACTGCCAAAATGCGAAACCGACGTCCATCTGTCAGCGCGTCAGACACGAAATCCAACGACCAATGCTGGTTCGGTCCGTTGGGCAATGCCATTGGCTTCCTCGTTCCCAACGCGCGCTTCCTGCCACCCCTGCGACACACCTGAAGCTTCTCTCTTCACGATAGATGCGCCGCACTTTCTTGTGGTTCACCTCAAAGCCCTCCCGCGCAATCATCACGTGGATGCGGCGGCACCCAAACCGACGTCGTTCACGAGAAACGCGTTTGATTGCATCTCTTAGCTCAGCATCATCGCCTCGGCGCGACAGATATCGCACCGAGGATCGATCAACTTGTAAAACATCACACGCCCGCCGTTGACTGACTTGATGGGCCGCCATCAAATGCACCACAGCTTGCCGCTTCAGGGCGGGCGTCACCGTTTTTTTGAATTGATGTCTCGCAACATGGCGTTGTCCAACATTTGTTCAGCCAACAGCTTCTTCAGCTTGCTGTTCTCATCCTCAAGCGCACCCAGTCGCTTCGCGTCGGACGGCTCCATGCCGCCATACTTCGATTTGTATTTGTAGAACGTTGCTGAGCTGATCCCCCTCCCGGCAGATTGCTTCGCAATCGCCTGCCGGGCAATGCATGCCGCCGACATACGTCCGCAGTCTTCTCACCAGCTTCCTGTTCTTTGATCATTGCTATGATTTGTTCGTCCGTGAAACGTGCCTTCATTTGTCCGTCCTGCTGGTGGGCAGACTCTACACAAATTTGGAGGAGTTTAAGGGGCGCAGGTCAGTGTGGATGCGACTAGTCCCTACAGGTCGGGTGCCGTCATCACAGCACATCTTCATGCTATATTTTGGCTTAATCCAATATACGGGGTGTTTTATGCTGTTTGATACTGATTTCATATAAAGTATCAGACGATGTTTGGTGAGATCTGTCGCCGTGCCCCGACTGACGCATGCAAAATGCCACTGTTGAGAGGAGAGCTGTGAACGGCGGTCGCTGATCATACGTCTAGGGAGGACAACATGAGTATTTTTAAGATAACGGTTTTGGCCGCGACGATTGGCCTGGTTGCAGGCCCCATATTGGCCGAAGGGTATGAAGGCGTGCCACGCACGTTCCTCTGGAACCCCGGCACAAGTGAAATCAACGATGCCGCCGAATTCAAAAAAGAAGGGCCATATGTCATCGGTTTTTCAAACGCTTCTATCTCAAACCCTTGGCGCGTCGCGATGCTGCATGGCATCGAAGCGGCTGCTGAACGCAACGCCGACAAGCTTGAACGTTTCATCATCACCGACGCCAATGACGACCCCGGCAAGCAAGCCGCGGACGTGCAAGACCTGATCGCGCAAGGGGTCGACATCTTGCTGATTTCACCTGCGACAGCAGAGGCCATGGATCCCGTGATCCGGCGCGCCAGCCGTGCGGGCATTCCTGTCGTTTTGGTAGACAGGTCGGTCCCCTCAAGCGAGAATTTCATTACGTTCGTCACCGCATCTGACCAAGCGCTTGGCCGTATTTCGGCACAATGGTTGGCCGAAAAGCTGGGTGGTGAAGGTCAGGTTGTCATGCTGGGTGGTCTTGCAGGTGCGTCCCCTGCGGAGGCGCGGATCACCGCCGCGATGGAGGTGTTTAACCAGTTCCCCGATCTGGAAGTCGTCGAAACACAATATACCAGCTGGTCACCTGCCAACGGCAAAACCATCATGTCTGCGCTGATCCAAAAATACGGCGATGACATTGATGGCGTCTGGGCTGACAGCGGTTTGCAGGGCTCTGGCTCAATCGAGGCCTTCCTTGCTGCTGGATACGAAGACGGCACAATTCCACCGCACACAGGTGGCGATTTCAACGCAATGTACCAGCTTTCCGTTACGCATGACGTGCCGATGGTTGGCGTTGATTATCCACCTGCGATGGGCGCGCGCGCGTTCGAGGTCTTGTTTGACGTGCTTGACGGCAAGGGCATCCCTTCGCGAATCGAAGTGAACCAACAGGTTGTCGTCTCTGAAGGCCATGAAACGCCTTCTGTGCAGGCCGATGTGTTTGTTTCAGACTATGCTCTGATGGACAAGCCGGGTTCGGTCATCATGTCATCTGGTGTCGGTGTGGACTATGATCCTGCGACCTTCACTGCTGTTTACCCCAAGTAAGATGAAACGGGCCAGAGCGGTGACATGCCGCTCTGATCACAAAAGGGGAGGACACGCACAATGGCAGGCCCATTTTTAGCCGCGCGCGGCTTAAGCAAATCATTTGGACCTAACCAAGTCCTCAACAACATAGAATTCGCGGTATCTGGCGGCCAAGCTGTGGCATTATGCGGCGAAAACGGCGCTGGAAAATCAACCCTGATCAAGCTTTTGACGGGTTTGTATACCCCCACGTCTGGTCATGTAGAATTTGACGGCGCACCTGCAAAATGGACAGGTCCGCGCCAAAGTCTGGCGGCAGGGATTGCCGTCGTCCATCAGGAATTCTCCGTGCTGGGCGCATTATCCGTCGCCGAAAACATCTATCTGGGCGCAGAGCCACGCACCCGTTTTGGCCTGATTGACCGCAAAGCGCTCAAACGGCAGGCGACAACGCTGCTGGCTGATCTCAAGATCACCCTCGACCCCGATACATTGGTCGAAACGCTTTCCGTGGCTGACAAACAAATGGTCGAAATCGCCAAAGCCTTGCGCGCCGATGCGAAGGTGTTGATCCTTGATGAACCGACTGCTGTCCTTAGTCAGAATGAAACGCAGCACCTGTTTGCAATCATCCATGACCTGCGCGCACGCGGCATGGGGTTTATCTATGTCTCGCACCGCCTTGATGAAATATTTGAAGTTTGCACCGATATCACAGTGATCAAAGATGGTGTTGTGACGTCCAAAGGTCCTGTCAGCGACTACACGCACGACAGCGTCATTGCCGCAATGGTGGGCCGTGAGTTGGGTGATCTGTTTCCGCCCAAGGCCAGCGACCCAAACGCTGGCGCATTGGTTCTGGGCGTACGTAATTTCCATGTCGGTTCCGATCTGCCACCTGTAGACCTTGATGTCCGTGCAGGCGAAATCGTGGGATTGGCAGGGCTTGTCGGGTCTGGCCGGACGGAACTGGCGTTGGCGCTATATGGCGCGACCCCTTCCACCGGGGAAGTCCATCTATCAGGCGAACTCATGCCCCATCGCGATCCAGCGGGATGTATCGACGCGGGCATCTTGATGCTGACCGAAAGCCGCAAGGACGACGGGCTGTTCCTGAACTCATCTGTCGCGCGCAATTTTGCAGCGACCACGCCAGGGTTTGGCGCGCATCACAATGCCATTCCGCCCGGCCATGAAGATACGCGCGCTGCCGTCCTCAAAGAGCGTCGCGGCGTTGTTGTTGATCACGTCGGCCTTCCCATTTCTGCTTTATCTGGGGGTAACCAGCAAAAAGTTCTTGTCGCACGCCTGCTGGAAAACCGGCCTAAGCTGTTGATCCTTGATGAACCCACCCGCGGCGTGGATGTGGGTGCCAAGGCAGAGATTTACAAAACCCTACGCGCGCTTGCGCAAGAGGGGCTCGCGCTTTTGGTGATTTCGTCGGAGTTGATTGAAATCGTCGGATTATGCGACCGCGTGTATGTCATGCGCGACAATGAAATCGCGCAAGAGTTGCGCGGCGCAGACATCACCGAAGAAGCCATTATCACGATTGCCGCTGCCGAAACCTCCCGCCACCACGGGGTCGCCGCATGAACAATCTGATCCGTGCAACCCGCGCCCAACCTGTTCATCTTGTCGTGTTTGCCCTGATTGCAATCGTCTTTGCCGTGGGGGCTGCGTCCTCTGACCGGTTTGCGACACCGCTGAACATCGGCAACATCCAAGACCAGATGGTCGCCCTTGCCATTATCGCCTTGGCACAGACAATCGTGATCCTGTCTGGCGGGATCGACCTGAGCTATGCAGGGGCGCTGAGCTTTCTATGCGTTGTCTTTGCCGCCATCGCAGGGGACGGAACCGGGACATTGATGCTGGCGATGGTTGTCGTTGCGGGTTTGGGCATCACAATCGGCGTGATTAATGGTGCCATTACGGCCTATGTCGGTGTGCACCCTTTGATCACAACACTTGGCACATCAACAATACTGGCAGGTTGCGCGCTGCTGATCACGCGGCAGCCATCAGGATCGGTCCCGCTGTTTTTCGAGGACTTGATGTACGAGCGCGTCGGTATCGTCCCTTACGGCATGACCTTTGCGGTCGCCCTTTATCTGCTGGTCGGTTTCATGCTGTGGCGGACAGTTTTTGGCACACGCATCTACGCAATCGGCGACAATGAGGGCGCAGCCACGGTGTCAGGGCTGCCGGTCAAACAGACCAAAGTGGCAGTCTATGCTTTGTCAGGGCTGCTTTGCGCAGTGGTGGCCATGTACATGACAGGGCGGTTCGGCGTCGGCGATCCGCGCGCGGGCGTTGGCTTTGATCTGCGCTCGATTACCCCCGTCATTGTCGGCGGTACTTTATTGGCCGGGGGCAAAGGCGGTGTATTGGGGACCGGGCTTGCCGTGGTCTTGCTGGCAGTGTTGGCCAATGTGTTGAACTTTATGAATGTCTCCAGCTTCTATCAATGGATCGTCGAAGGGTTGATCATCATCGCGGCCGTGTCCTTTTTCGCTGGAAAGGCCAAGTCATGAGTGCCGCAATATCTGTTAACCGCAACACCGTCCGCGCCGTGCAGCGCCGCGAAATCCTGATGCTTCTGGGGTTTCTAGCGGTGATCTGGGCAACTACAGCAGCACTTAGCCCACGTTTTCTGACGCCCGCCAATTTGAGTGATATCTTGATCCAAGCGGCACCTTTGGGCTTTGTCGTGATCGGCCAGATGATCGTGATCATCGTGCGGGGGCTGGACCTCTCAGTCGCCTCGATCATGGCGACTGTGGCGGTGCTTTCAACGTCACTGATTGATTCAACAGCAGCAATTTTTGCAGTGGGGTTGCTGCTTGGTGGATTGATCGGTGCGGTCAACGGCTATCTGGTCGCTTTTCGTCATGTCACGCCTTTCCTTGCGACACTGGCCACAATGATCGTGCTGCAAGGCATCCGCTTTGGCTATACTGGCGGCGCGCCCGGCGGGTCCCTGCCCGAAACATTCCGCTGGCTGGCAACTGGCAACATCGTGGGCGTCCCTGTGGCCCTGATCGCATTGGGTATTGTGGCATGTGCGGTGCACTGGTTGCTGGAACGGACGGTCTTTGGCAGACGGCTAAAGCTATATGGTGACAGCCCAGAGGCCGCTTACATGACGGGTGCGCCAACGCGGTTCTTGGTGATGATGGCCTTTGTGATATCAGGGGTTATGGCTGCGTTTGCAGGGCTGTTTTTGGTGGGTTACGTAGGTATTGTCGATAATTGGACAGGGCGGGGATATGAGTTGGACAGCATCGCCGCCGCAGTGATTGGCGGGGCTGCTCTATCGGGGGGCAAAGGCACCGTTCCGGGGGTATTGCTGGCCGCACTGATCCTTGTATCGCTCTTCAACATCGTTGTGATTTTGGGGCTTTCGATCGAACTCCAGCTTGTGATCAAGGGTACGCTGATCATTCTTGCCGCTGCCGTCTACATGAAACGGGCGCAGACATGAGCCTTGATGCAAAATCAAACATGCAGCGGATCACTGCGATCCTGAAAACATTTGACGTCGATAACACGCCACGGCGCACGACGGATATTCTGGCAGAGCTTGGCAGTACACGCTCTACCGGATTTGGCCTCATCAGGGCGCTGGTCCTTGCAGACTGGCTTGAACGTTACGATCACGGGCTTGTCAGGTTGGGACCAAAAGCACGCGGCATGATTTTTGCGCCACTTGAGGTCGCAGAAGACATCAATACCAAACAAATCACGGTGACCGCAGCACGTCTTCAGTCACCTGCGGGTGAACGCGGTCTCGATTGGGATCAGGCGTTGGTTAAGACCGTGAACACGGCACATTTTGCAAAACCTGCGCCCTACCGGATCGGGTTCTCAAACGCTTCGGTCAACAATGCGTGGCGACGTGCAATGCAAGACAGCCTGCTTTATGCCGAGAAAACCAACCGCCAACAAATCACAGAACTTATCACACTGGACGCGCAAGATGATCCGGCACTGCAGTTGGCACACATCGATCAGCTTGTTGCACGGGGCATTGATCTGTTGCTGATATCAATGACGACCGACACCGATCAGATCGTCAGCAAACGACTGAAGGAATTATCGCATGCCGGCCTACCCATTGTTGCACTTGATCGGCGGCCCTTTGATACGTCGTCGCTGACAACTTTCGTCACCGCATCTGATCAACGGATTGGGCGCATAAGCGCGCTGTGGCTGGCAGAGCATTTGGCCGGACAAGGCAAGATTTGGATGCTGTCGGGCCTGGAAGGCGCAAGCCCGGCTATCCGCCGCCAGCAAGCCGCACTTGCCGTTTTTGCGCAGTTCCCGCATTTGCAGGTCGCGTATGTTAGCCATACAAACTGGACACCCGAAGGCGGGTATCGGACAGTTGGGCAACTACTGGATGAAGCGGGACGCGCCCCTGACGGGATATGGTGCGACAGTGGATTGCAAGGCATGGGATCGGTGCAGCAGTTCCTGGATCGCGGGCTGACACCGCCTGCGCATACGGGTGGCGACCTGAACGGCATGTACAAACTCTGTTTGCGCCGCAAAGTGCCGATGGTCGCACTGGATTACCCGGCCAGCATGGGCGCACGCGCACTCGAAGTCGCATTGGAAATCCTTGCCGGGCACACAATCCCGCAAAGGGTTGAAGTGCCGGTACAGGTTGTGCTGCCGCGCAGGATGGAAACAGCAACCGTCAAGGCGGATGTCTGGGCCGAACGCCATGTCGCCTGGGATTTGCGCGATGAAGCAATCTTGTCCCAAGGCCCAGCCCTGCGCGGTGCCACCGTCCTGTCCGATCCAAGGCCTGTGACATGACAGGAACAGCATATGATCGTGCAGTTGCCGCGTTTGAAGAAATTATAGGCGCCCCGTCTCAGGGGGCTTACCCGACACCTGCGAAGCTGATCAAGCAGACTGGCCAGCATCTGACAACCGGCTACCGCAACACTGCAGCATTGGAGGCCGAACAATTCCTGCGCCGTGATGCGAGTGGTGTCTATCTGCAAGGGCTTACCGGCATTCGTACAGGTCTGAACGCCTTTGGAATGGGGCGGCTTGCACCTGTTATGGTCCCTGTTTTGCTGCGCATCCGCGAGGCCACGCAGCAAACCAGCTTCTTGGCCATCATAGACGGCACATCTGTTCACACAGGGCCATATGCTGTCGGGCGCAACACAAAACGGACGCGGCTGGACGCAAGATACCGCCTTGAAAAACCGCAGGACGCAACGGACAATACCCCCCAAGAAGTGCCGCTTCTTGCGGACGGTCCAGATGGTTCGCGACGGATCCATACCTTGATGGTGACGGTTGTGATCAATCACACTTATCAGGCTGTCTTTGGGCTAAAGCTGAACCCTTCCCAACCTCCAGAGCCGTTTTTGGCGCAAGAGCTGGCACAGGCCGCCGCGACAATTACGCAATGAAGCTGAGTTATTGGAATCAGCAATTTCAGATGACGCAGGTGTTGCCTGATTTTCATAGCTATCTTGCAAGTATGAAGCGCCGCAGCGCTTCGGTCACGTCCGCGTTTCAGCGGCTCACCTATGGTGATGACCCGCGCCAATATGTGGAGTGGACAGGCACCCCATCCAAAGACCGCCCGCTGCCCGTCTTTATCCATGGGGGGTATTGGCGCGCACTTACGGCGCAAGACCACCGCTTTGTGCTGCCTGCAATCCAATCTGCGACGGGTGCTGTGGCAAACCTTGAATACCGACTTTTGCCGCACGTCACCCTGCGCGACATCGTGATGGATGCAGTACAAGGCTTGCACGCTTTGTCGGAAAGGTTCCATTGCCCATTGGTCGTCATAGGTCATTCTGCCGGTGGTCATCTTGCGGCGATGGCTGCACGACAAATCCCAGACCGTATCGTTGCCGCGATAGGGATCAGCGGGCTCTATGATCTCACACCGCTGCAATGGTCATTTCTGCGCGAAGAAGTAGGCCTGACACTCGCTGACCTGCGCGGCCAAAGCCCGCAAGACGTTTGGGAAGGTCACGATGCAAGCCACATCACCGTCGCGGTTGGTGCCAACGAGACCCCTGAATTTCTTCGCCAGTCGCACATGTTTGCCAACGCACACGGCGCGCTCTCGCTGACCATTCCAGACGCACACCACATGACCGTTCTTGACGATCTGGCCGACCCCCAAGGCGTGATGATCGCACATCTAACCACCATTCTCGCAACATCGCATTCCAACCTGTGACCAAGAAGGAGACCTATTTTGTCAATCACTACAGAAAGCTACGCGTCCCAGCCTGACGGGATGATCCCCAATAGCCGCTTTCCATTGCTCGTGCATCGTAATGCTGTCCCCGGTGGCGGCGCCAATGCCATCAAAGAGCGTTTTCGGTCAAATGGCTGGTCCAATAACTGGGACTATCCGGGTGTGTATGAATATGCGCATTTTCATTCCACGACCCATGAATGTCTGGGCTGTGCGCAAGGCTGGATGGCATTCAATTTATCCGTTGGCGACGGTGGCTGGACCAAGGTCCGTATTGAGGCAGGCGATGTTATTGTGATGCCCGCAGGTGTCAGCCATGAAATGACCAGCCAATCCGAAGATATCCATATGTGTGGCGGCTATCCTGGCGGCCGTGATTGGGACGATATCCAAGAAGAGTTCCTGACGGACGAGGACTACAAACGTGCTTGCAAACGGATCATGATGTTACCGATCCCCGACAAAGATCCTGCCACAGGGCAGGCTATGCCTGAATGGCACGCAGCCTCTTCCTCGGTCGATGGTGGATGGAACGACTGGCGGCATGGGCTCGATAAACGCAACTAAGTCCAAGCGCCTAAAACCAAAAAAGGCTCTGATTTCAGAGCCCTTTTTCCTTATTCTGCGGTGTCTCGGTATGGTGCGCCGGTGGCATAAGGTACATTCACACCGCCATATCGCCTTACCCGCACATTGCATTGCTCCGCATGGCCTGCAAACCCTTCAAGCATGCATAACCGCGATCCATATTCCCCGATCATCGTGGTAACCGCATCGGTTGTGATCTTTTAATAGCCATGGGTTTTCAGAAACTTACCGACCCAAAGACCACCCGTATGGTGCCCCGCCTTATTGGTTGGTAACGTGTGATTGGTCCCGATCACCTTATCGCCATTGGCCACATTGGTGCGCGCACCCAAAAACAGCGCGCCATAGCAGGTCATATTCTCTAAAAACCAGTCATCGCGGTCGGTCATAACCTGCACATGTTCTGATGCAATTTCATCGGCGACGGCCAGCATTTCATCATAGCTGTCAACAACGATCAGCTCACCATACTCTCCCCAAGATATCGCCACCGTATCAGCCGTCGGCAAAATTGTCAGCAGACGGGTAATTTCATCCATCGTGTCGCGAGCAAGCTTTTCGGCTGCGGTCAACAAAATACAAGGGCTGTTGTACCCATGTTCGGCCTGTCCCAACAGGTCAGTGGCGCAAAGCTCTGCGTCTGCCCCCATTTCGTCAGCGATCACCATCGCCTTTGTCGGGCCAGCAAAAAGGCCGATGCCCACGTGACCAAAAAGCTGTCGCTTAGCTTCGGCGACAAAGGCATTTCCGGGGCCAACAAGCATATGCACCGGCTCGATCGTTTCAGTGCCGATAGCTATCGCACCAATGCCTTGAATGCCGCCCAAGACATAAATCTCATTCGCGCCGCCCAGATGCATCGCTGCAATCATCGCCGGATTTGGCTTGCCTTGAAACGGCGGCGTACATGCAACGATCCGTGGCACACCCGCAACCTAAGCAGTCGCAACAGACATATTCGCTTCCCGGGGTCTGCTCCGGCTGAGTGTTAAATCCTACGCTAAGGATTGAGCACGCGTTTTCCGTAGTCTTGAAGATTTCCATTTGGGTTGACGTAGCGGTAAAGCGTGACGGGCTTCACGGCTAATTCCTTGCAGAGCTCAAAAACTGACGTGTCACGGTTTGCCATTGCGGCTTGCGCCATGCGCACTTGGGCTTTTGATGACGCGAATTTCCATCCGCCTTTTCTGCCCCGCGCTCGGGCGGCAGCTAATCCAGCCATTGTGCGTTCGCGGATCAATTCACTTTCAAATTCAGCTAGAGTAGCGAAGATGCCGAAGGACAACCGGCCAGCGGCTGTTGTTGTGTAGATTTGCGGCCCTTGGCCGGTCAGCACTTTGAGACCGATACCGCGATCTGACAGTGTGGTAACGGTCTTGACCAAGTGGTGAAGGCTGCGGCCAAGGCGGTCCAGTCTCCAGATAACCAGCACGTCGCCGTTCCGAAGAGCCTTGAGGCAGGTTTCGAGTCCGGGCCGGTCATCTTTCTTTCCCGACGCCTGATCCGAATAGATCTGGTCATCCGGCGCGTCGGCGGCGAGCAGGGCATCGTGTTGCAGGTCGAGCGTCTGGCTGCCGTCTGCTTTGGAGACGCGGGCATAGCCGATCAGCATGTTTCACAAACGAACGTTTGAGATACTTGATCCGGTTGGTGGCATTCGGGCACTGAGCATGCTCCTTAACCCATATCACAATCAAAAATGGACAATCCCCTATTAGAAAGCAAAAGAAACATGGCGACACTACCGCCATGGGTAAGGCAGATTGTGCCTTTATCACCATGGCCAATGCCCGGTTGATCGCATCACTTCCAATATGCCAGCGTGACAGGCGCGAGAGCTGGTAATAATCATGTGTGTTTGTAGCTTCAGCCATTTTGCTGAGTCCCAGATTAAGACCTTCTGCGAGCAGGACATTCAATAGCCCAATTCTGCCCTTGCAGGGTGCGCCCGTGCGCAGATGGGTGAACGCATCGGTAAAACCCGTGGCCTCGTCCACTTCCAGCAGCATGTCTGTAATCCGTACATCCGGCAGACGTCGGTAGAGATCAAGGACAAGCTCATCTGTTTCAGCAGAAACGGCGGCGGTCAGGCGGTCAATTTTCAGGATGCCATTCTCAATGGAACCACCCGGACTGGCACCGGCTTTGGCGGCGGCTAGGCGTTTCAGGCCCTGCGCCATACGCGCTTTGCAGTCATTCAGCCATTACTCAGGATCGAACAGAACCGTTAAACAGGGCGTGGCCTTCCCTGTTTCAATCGGCACCAAAGCCTGCTTCAGATCGCCGTAGCGCCGGGAGTGTGATAGCCAGATATCGCCGGACCGGAAGGCATCACGCAGGTGGGACATTACTGCAACCTCCCATAGCCGGTGGCCATCAGATTCTTGTACATTGAGATGATGATGCCATTTTGAGTTGCGTTGCAAGAAGGTCCTGGGCTTTTCTGCTACATCTTTGTTTTTCCTGATGATACTGGCGGCGGCCATCAACGGTTCCGCAACTGTTGCCGCCTTGATGTCCAGCGCTCGCAGCATTCGCAGTGCATAGCGACGGAACCGGTGATAGCCCTGTCCTACATGGGTCAAAGGCTCGGCTGACATGGTATCGCCCAGCTGCGCCGCCGTTGCCACAAGGCCTTCCAGCTTGTGCCATCCACAGGCGGTTGCAACAGCCGGATCAAGCGGCGCATCATCGTCTTTTGCTTCGAGCAATGCCGCGCCCAGACGTTTAAAAGAGCGCAGAGTGTCCTGCAGTGATGTCTTTGCGCCATTGATCTGTGCATCGCATTGTTTCTTCGTATCCGGCCAGATCTTGCCAACAATCCGGTCATGGTTTTCCACAATTGCGTCGGCAATGTCAGCGCGCCACTCCACGGTGCAAACTGCAAGAATGGCCAGCCGTCGATCGCTGGAAATATCCCGTAAACCATCTGTAAAGTAGCGCTCGCCCTGGCGGCGAAGGCGGGTCACCTAGTGCGGTGGGACGCCGTCCAACACATCAAGGGATAGCTCAATGCCTTGCAAAAACTCCAGCCGATCCAGCAATCGGCTGATGTCGGCCGAGTTCTTACCAACCTCAAATTGGCGCAGCCAGATCAACCGGCTTACCCGACCATCTGCGCTTTCAGCCAGCAGAGTATCAAGCTGGGGTTCTATTGGGCCACTCAGGCGATCGACGATACGTGTTTCAATCCGTCGTTCAGCGGCGACAAGGGCGTCAGCGCATAGGCGTTCTATGACCGATATTCCAGGCAGCATGATCTGCGCGCCTTGACATTGCTTTACCAAGCGCCGGGCCAAATCCTTGTTTGAGCCCGCCACCTCAGCTTCCCTTACAAGCCAAGCCTTCAGATCGCCTGCGCCCCGCCCGGAAAACATTTTGTACCCGTAGATATCGCGCAGGGCAGCGAGATGCTCATGACGCGTTTCTTCGCGGGCAGCATACCCCATTAGATCATCGGGTTTCAGGCCCAGCTGTGCGGCAAGTAACCGTGATATCTCCTGAGGGATTACTTCACCTGGCACAAGCAAGCGCCCGGGGAAACGCAACGCGCAAAGCTGCAAAGCTGCAAAGTAAAACCGAAACGGTAGTGTGAACGGCGTCTCGTGTGAATGTATTCAAGGTCATCATCCGCCAATGTGTAGTGGCGCAGCAATGAGGGTTCGTCCGTAGGCAGGTCAAAAATAGCAGAGCGCTGGCGCTTCGTTAGAATGGTGCGAGGTTGTGTCGCAAACTTTGTCGTGAGGCGAGATGGGGCCTCGCTAGGATACAATTATCCAGCGAGCTCGGCAAACTGTTCGAAGCCGGACAACCCTGGTCGGTCGAATTGTCCTTTGCGGATCATGTGGGCGACTTCGATGCCCGCCAGAGTGGACGCGGCTGAATTGAACGATTTGAAGGTCTGCATAGGGCGGGTGATCTTTTTTATGAAACGGTGGTCCTGTTCGATAATATTATTGAGATATTTCACCTGCAGAATCTCGATCAGCCAACACCAGTTATGCATCACCAGCAGGCAATTCATGTTGAACAGACCGACCGCGTTTGATCCGCTCTTGTCGATAAAAACCTTGTCCGGCCAGCCGTTACTGGCGATCACCTTGGCGAAGAATGCGGTTGCTGCCGCCTCATCACGTCGCTCGGACAGCATGAAATCAAGGGTATTGCCGTATTTGTCTATCGCTCGATAGAGATATGTCCACTGGCCTTTGACCTTGATATAGGTTTCGTCCATCCGCCAAGATCGACCGGTCGACGCCTTCTGACAACGCGCCTCACCGGCAACGGCGACAGAATATTTCTCGACCCATCGATTAAGCGTTGCATGATCAACATCGACGCCGCACTCGTTCATGATTTCTTCGAGATCCCGATACGATACCGCAAACCGAACGTAGAAATAGACCGCGTATAGGATCACCGATTTCGGAAAATGCGCGCCTTTGAAACTGATCAATCGTTTAAACCTTGAATGAGATGTCGAAAGGCTGCCCGATGAACGTCACTGCCGAGAAGTGCAACAGGGCTCCAAAAGTTTGCGACACTACCCGGGCAGTGCCCATGGCGTGTTTTGCTGTTTACTTTACGAGCCAAGCAAACTTTCTCTTGACGCTCAAGTTGTATTCGTTCGAGCATTGGACCTCATAACGTCAAAAAGTGAAGACGAATTGGAGGATACTATGAAAAAGCAGCTTTTATCAGCTGTCGTGGCACTCAGCGTGATGACGACAGCATCCGCTGCATGGTCAGACGGACACCAAGGAGCGATGGACGTACCCAAAATCACTTCATCGGTTGTCTTGGAGGGGCGGGAAGCTCCTTGGGACATGGCTTTCTTGCCGGACGGTACAATGTTCTTCACTGAAAAATGCGGCGGTCTTTCTGTAAGAACGAAAGATGGCACCGTAAATGCTCTGTACGGAATGAAGGATTCCGAGGGCTTTTCAGATGCCGGTAGTGATCTGTTCTGCGAAGGGCAAGCCGGTATGCTTGGCGTGGTAGCAGATAGGCATTTCGCGAAAAATCGTACCCTGTATGTCTATTCGAGTTCATCCAAATATCACGGCGATGGCTGCAAGACCAATTTCGAGAGGTGTGACGGCAACATCGTAATGAGGTTCAAGGTCAGCGAAGACCTGAAAAGCGTGTCTGACAGGACCGATATTGTTACAGATATTCAATATAAGTCGTTTGACTCCGATCAGCCCTTTGGCGGACCGGGGGCCCATAACGGCGGTAGAATCCGCATTGGACCCGGCGGCTATCTCTGGGTCGCTGGTGGTGATCGTCACAGAGGGATTTGTCCGCAGGACGGAACACTCCTTTGTGGCAAAGTTCTTAGGATCGATGCGGATGGAAATGCTCACCCGGACAACAATCCCCCCGAAGGTTTTGACAAGCGCATCTACACTTACGGGCACAGAAACGTTCAAGGGATAGATTTCCGCCCAAGCGACGGAAAGGCTTTCACGGCAGAGCATGGCCCGTGGCATAACGACGAAATCACAGCACTTGTAAACGGTGGTAACGCCGGATGGGATCCCGCTCAGAACACAGGTGGCAGAGGTGAGTGCCCGGATCAGTACTGTGGTTATGAGCCGAACCAGCTGGACGCTGTTGACCCAGCGATACGTGCTGCGTACACGCCAATGAGTGACACGCGTTTTGATGACTTGATGCCAGCCACTTGGAACAACAATGGGTACTCTCAAGGCACTGGTTCCGCCGCCTTTCTCAGAGGCGAGAATTGGGGCATCTACGAGGGCCGCTTGGCAGTCGGCATTATGGGTATCGCTTTTGGGGATACGCCAGCAGGCTCAAGAATTGACCTGATCAGCATTACGCCTGACGGCTTGGGTATTAATGGAATCACTCGGATGCCTCTCGGGTTTTCGGCGAGATTCCGTGGTCTCGTGATGGGGCCGGACAATGCGTTATACGTCGCCACTGACGAGGGCGAAATCTACAAAGTAACAGCAGAAAGCATGAAGTAGTTTTTCAAAAGAGACTCCGCGCTATGGAAGTGGCGCGGGTGTTTTGTTGAATGTTTTGGACGAAATGACGCCGTTAGAATACGCCCAAATCAATTGCCCGCGAACAGGGTGTCGGGCAACTCGTAGCGCTGACCGTCAACATGAATCACGTGGATACCGTACTTGAGGCTCCAATCGGCATTGGTGCCGACACCGGACATTGTTACGCTTGCCTTCAGGAATTTACTACCTTCGAATAAGAGTCCCCGCTCGAAGCCATTCGCGAAAACCACCGTCACCGTGGTTTTCCCTTTCTCATCCCGTTTGATGCGGTAGCTGCATTGACCAAGCGACTCGCCACGTTCCTGGGCGCACGCAATTGATTTCGGCGTGTTGTTGTCAGCCGAAGACATCGGTGATTTATCTTGTTGTTCGGCGGACGCCTCCACCGTGCCAAGCAAAACGACAGCACATATACAACTCAGGATTGGCGTCTTCATTTCAACTTGTCCCCGTAACTCACTTTTGAAGTTCAGGTTTCGTGCAATGCGTCACCGTCCCGGTCAATCATAGCAACTCGCCAAACTACTCTTCCCTGATCCTTGGTTCGTCGGGGAGCAGGATGCGCTGTTTGATACTCTTTGCACAAGGAACATTCAAATTTGATCAGTAAGCGGTGCGGCGAAACCAGCTTCCTGAAGGCACCCCAAGGGGCAATCTTTCCACCCACAAAAGCCCCCGCGCAGCGCAGGCGTTAAGAAAGCGCGGCTGCTGGTTCCTGTTCTTGCCCGCCCTACTCCCGCGACCTCAACCCCACCTCTCGCGACATTGCTGCGCAATACCCTGCCGGGCAATGATCGAGATGGCTTTCTCAAAGCTCAAAGCCCATCTGAGACGGATCGGACCAAAAACGTTTGATACAAACTTCCAGGCCCTCGGCGACATTTGTGATCTGTTTGATCCAAGCGAATGCTGGAACCTCCTCAAAGCTGCCGGATATGCCTCAGATTAAATGCAAAATGCTTTAATCGCGCTCACAGTGCGAGAACATTGATCAGCTTGCGCACCTGTCGCCGCCAGTCATTGCGACACTGGCAAACAGTCCCTCAAACCGCAAACCCGACAGTCTGGTGTTTCAGTACGCCTCTGCTGAAAGTGTGGGACAGGTCTGAACAATGTTATTGAGCGTGCAGGTATCGAAAAGCTGTCACCCCACTGTTGTCGCCACGGCTTTGCTACCTCAATGTTGCAAGCTGGGATAGACCCCAAGACTGTTGCGTTGCGGGGTGGCTGGAAAGATGTTGGAACAGTCATGAAGTTCTATGCCCATGCGATGGATGATCCGACCGTCACAGATGCGCTTTTTGGCACAAAATAGACACAAGACAAAAGCAAGGTGTAACCAAGTATCTGTAAATAAAAGGAAATATAACAATGACTTGGACCCTTTGTTAGGGAACGGTATCCCGCCGCCAAACCTATGGCACTTGCGGCTCTGGTACAACGGGAAAAACGGGGCTAGAACGCCGCAAATTCGCTTTTTTGCGACACACCTGCTCCGATCGGAAACCTGACTTATGTATACTGCCACTCTTCTGTGCGCACCGGCGCTACGAAACCTTGAACCGGCTTTCGTAACCGCGCTGCGCAATGCCTGGGGCGGCGGAGATGTCATCTGGTTGGCGCCGGATGAGGCGGCTGAGTTTTCACTCGCTCAGATTCGGGGCAACCGCTGGGATGTTTGGCGAGAGGCGCAGAAACGGGGTGTCGATCTGATCGTGCAACCAACTGAAAACCGTGTCAAAAAAATGCTCCTGGCCGACATGGACAGCACGATGATCCAACAGGAATGCATTGATGAACTGGCGGATGAGGCCGGTGTCGGTGACAGGGTCAAGGACATCACCGCGCGGGCCATGAATGGGGAGCTGGACTTCGAGGAGGCATTGCGCGCACGCGTCGGTCTCTTGTGCGGTCTGCCGATCCCAACGATCCGGAAGGTTCTTGAAGAGCGCATCACATATATGCCGGGCGGTGCCGTATTATTGGCTACGATGAAGGCGCAGGGCTGCTATGCGGCGTTGGTCTCCGGTGGGTTTACGGATTTCACGGCGGCTGTTGCGACCAGGCTCGGCTTTGATGAAAACCGCGCGAATACGCTTGTCTCAGAGGGGGGCGCTTTGACGGGCGAGGTCGGCACACCGATTTTAGGCAGGCAAGCCAAGGTTGACGCTCTGGTCGAGATCACAACCCGTCTGGGATTGACGGAAGCGGATGTGCTTGCGGTCGGGGACGGCGCAAATGATTTGGGCATGTTGGCGCGGGCCGGTACGGGGGTTGCCCTTCATGCCAAACCCTCTGTTGCGGCGCAATGTGACGTTCGCATCAACCATGGCGACCTCACCGCGCTCCTGTTCCTGCAAGGCTATGCCAGCAGCGATTTTATCACTCCCTGAACGGGCGTATATGGTCATAACAACGCGGATGCGGCCCTGACCCAGCCGGTTTGCACCTTGCGGCGATTGGTAATGGGTGCGTTGAGCCGCTTGCGCGTTGCCGCATGGTCGGACTCCAAAACGCCCAGCTTCACAAGAATGGCCGCAATGGCGCATTCCGCGGCGCGTGTCGTGCCATCGGCGATCTTCAGCGCGATCCCCAGTTTCTGCTCCGGCAGGATCGCGGTGAAAAAACCCTCGGCACCGGTTTTGACCGCAACCTTGCCCTCCATCGCGCGCATCAGTTCGCTACAGGCGCGACCCTCTCCGGCGACCAGATCGGGATGCAGACGCATCGCCTCATGTAGCCGTGTTTCGGCGCTCCCCGTCGGTGCGGCGGCGAAATGTGCCATGGCGCGCGCAACCCCATGCAGGCTGGCGGCGTAATTGGGTGCTGAACACCCATCAATGCCATAGCCGGGCGAAGTTTCCCGCGTCGTCGCCTCGAAGGCCTCAAGGCAGGCGCGCTGCACCGGATGGTCCGGGTCGATGTATTCGGGACCCGCGTCAAGATGGTGGGACAGGGTCAGGAACCCCGCGTGCTTGCCGGAGCAATTATTATGGCACTGGCCAGGGGCTCCGTGATCGCAGATCAGCTTTTCGCGCGCTGTTCGATCATCCGGCATCTGTGGCCCGCATCGCAACGCCGCATCGCTCAGCCCAAGCGTGCCGAGCCAGGCCTCGACCCGGCGAGTGTGAATGGCGGCACCATTGTGGGAGGCACAGGCCAGGGCCAGTTGCTCGGTGCTCAGACCGGCGCGATCCGCAGCCCCGGACGTGATCAGCGGCAAGGCCTGTATCATCTTGGTGGAACTGCGTGACAGAACGATCTTGTCCGGGTCCCCCCAGGCCTGCACGATCTGGCCGCCCGCATCACAGATCACCGCATGGCCAGAATGGGCGCTCTCCAGAAAATCGCCGCGCCACATTTCGACCATTGGAGTGGCTTGCGTCATTTTATCCCTCATGATTTTGGCAAAAACCTGCTAATCGCTCTTTCGTGCATCGCGGATTTTGCGTTACTGTGCCAGTTGTCGAGAAGTTTACCCGGTCCTGCAAGAGAGCGCACCGAAAAAGGTGCGCCGGGCGGATCGCGGATATATTGAGGCTATGGGCGGCTGGAGGCTGTTAGATATGCGGATGAATGGAATTTTTATTGGGCTGGTTGCGGCTTTGGCCTTGTCAGGTGCTGCTGTGCAAGCGCAGGGACAGAGCAGTAACCTGGTCGCGGAAAAGACCGATTGGAGCGTGTTCGAGGATACCAACCCCAAGGAATGCTGGGGTGTTGCGGTGCCCGACAAGACGGTCAACACCCGCGATGGGCGTGTCGTGGCCGTCACGCGGGGTGATATTTTGCTGATGGTGCTGTTCCGTCCGGCCGCCAATGCGAAGGCGCAGGTGACGTTCAACGGCGGCTATCCATTCGCCAGCGGGTCCAAGGTCAACCTCAACATCAGCGGTTCGGATTTTGCATTGTTCACGGATGGCGAATGGGCCTGGCCCGAGAATGAAGCCGAAGACGCAAAGATCGTGGCGGCGATGAAAAAGGGTGCGAATGCCGTGGTGTCGGGCGTGTCGACACGCGGTACGAAAACCGAAGATACGTTTTCCCTGCTCGGCTTCACCGCAGCCCTTGAAGAGGCCGAAAAGCGCTGCGCCGGTTAATGATCCGGGTGTTTTCCTTTTGATCCTGGCGCAAACCTCTATATAGGGGCCAATCTTCGCCACGTTAGGAATCGCCATGTCCGCCTCCGCGCCGATTACGCAAGACGTCCACACCATGCCGCGCAAATTGCCGGAGGGACCGGTGAACCTTGTCGGGCTCACGCGCTCGGGCATGCGGGATGTTCTGATTGCCGCCGGTACGCCGGAGAAACAGGCCAAGATGCGCGTCGGGCAGATCTGGCAATGGATCTATCAATGGGGCGTGCGTGATTTCGACCTGATGACGAACCTGTCCAAGGCGTTTCGTGCCGATCTCAAAGAGCGTTTCGTGATTGAGGTGCCGGAGGTCGTGTCCAAACAGGTCAGCGAGGATGGCACGCGCAAATACCTCGTGCGCATCGCGGGCGGGCATGAGGTGGAGGTTGTCTATATCCCCGAAGAGGGACGCGGGACTTTATGTGTGTCTTCGCAGGTGGGCTGCACCCTGACCTGTTCGTTTTGTCATACCGGCACGCAGAAGTTGGTGCGCAACCTGACCGCCGGTGAAATCGTCGGCCAGATCATGATGGCACGCGACGATCTGGATGAATGGCCCGAGACGGGGACACGTACCTATGAAGCGCGGTTGCTGAGCAATATCGTGCTGATGGGCATGGGCGAGCCGCTTTATAATTTCGAAAACGTGCGCGATGCGATGAAGATCGCGATGGACCCTGAGGGTATCCAGTTGAGCCGTCGCCGTATCACCCTGAGCACATCCGGTGTTGTGCCCGAGATTGCGCGCACGGCGCAAGAGATCGGTTGCCAGCTTGCCATCAGTTTCCATGCCACCACCGATGAGGTGCGCGACAAGCTGGTGCCAATCAACAAGAAATGGAATTTGGAGGTGCTGCTGGAAGCGCTGCGCAGCTATCCCAAAGTGTCCAATTCCGAGCGGATTACCTTTGAATATGTGATGCTGAAAGGGGTGAATGACAGTGACGCAGACGCGCATCGGCTGATCAAACTGATCGAGGGCATCCCGGCCAAGATCAACCTGATCCCGTTTAATGAGTGGCCCGGCGCGCCCTATGAACGCTCCTCCAACAACCGCATCCGTGCTTTTGCGGACATCGTTTATAATGCGGGCTACGCCTCGCCCGTGCGCACGCCGCGCGGTGAGGACATCATGGCGGCCTGTGGCCAGTTAAAATCCGCAACCGAGCGCGCGCGCAAGTCCCGCCGCCAGATCGAGGCAGACGCGGGTATGACGGGCGCCTAATGCGGCGCAGGGACGCCTTGGTCATTGGTGGTATTTTCGCGGTCGCCATTGCCATTCCACCTTTTTTGCGGCGGCGTGAGCAGGCGTTTGAGTTTTCCGACCTGCCCGGAATGCCGGGATTTCGCCGGTTAGAGCGCGGCAACATCAGCGGTGCACCGGATTTTTTCACCGGACTGCAAACGCCACAGGAAATCGCTGCAAACGGGCGGTTGCCGCAGAACCTGTGTCGCGCCGTTTTTCCAGAAAAAGCGATGCCGGGGCGCGTTCCGGTTGCGGTTTTCAGCGATTATTATTGCCCCTATTGCGCCGTTTTGGACAAGCGATTGGCCGATTTGGAGGCCGGGGGCGCTTTGATTGATCTTAGATTTCACGAGCTGCCGCTCCTCGGGGAGCGGTCGCGTTGGGCCGCGCGCGTGGCCTTGGCCGCCAGCACGCAGCATGATCACAAGGCAATTCACCTCGATATGATGCAGCGCATCCTGCGCCCTGCGATAGCCGGTGTCAGGGACGTTGCGGACCGTTTCGACCTCGATGCGCAGCGCATCATGAAGGAGGCGCGAAGCGGGGCAATGGATTTGCGGATCGAGGATGCCTTGGCGCTCGGACGCGCTTTGGGTATTCCCGGCACACCCGGTGCGATGATCGGGCGTACGCTTGTTATCGGCGCGCTGCCCGAACGCGATTTGAGCCACCTCATTGATCTGGAAGCGGGCGCTCCAAGTTGCGCCTGATCCAGCCTATCGGAGGGTTGCTAGCGTGTTTGCTTTACCGCCATGCCCTGCGCCATGCCCTGCATGAAGGCCGCTGCGATGGGCGGCATCGCTTCTTGTTTGGCTGCGCTGTCATCTGATGAGCGGGGTTTGTTCGGCGCTCCTGCCAGCCACGTGATGATCAGACCCGTACCGAAGAAGCCGCCCCCCATGATGGCGCAGGCGGTGATTGGATCGGTCTGGGTCAGCAGGAGCATAAAGACCGATGCGCTCAGGAAACCAAGGCCGACGAGTGCCAGGACCGCGCCAATACCACCCAGCGCGAAACGCTGAGCGGTTTGACGGATCCGATGTTGCAGGCGATCCAACATGTCAGGACCTGCGTGCTGTCATCATGCCAAAGAGGAAGCCCAAGCCAGCAGCAATTCCAACGGCCATCGCCGGTTGCTGGCGCACCGAATCTTCGGCCTTGTGATAAGCCGCTTCGGCATCGGAATAGAGCTTTTCTCCCGTTTCAACGGCTCTTGTCTGCGCTGTCTCGACCGATTGAGTGGCAGAGGCCTTAACAGCCTTGGCCCGGTTTTTGGCCTCCTGTGCCGCGTCGTCTTTCTTGTCCTTTGCCAACTCTGACATCAGCCCGGTCAGAGCCGCGATGTCTTCTTTGATTGTGTCAATCTGGGCGGTGACATCTGTAACTTCTGTTTTGCCGTTGGTGCGTGCTTGTGCCATGTTTAGAGCCTCCAATTAAAATTCACGACCTCAGGGGGTGCGTGAGTGACTGTTCGGAAGGTCAACGCCCTGTGTCTGGAAAAGGTTCCCTAGCCGCGCCCCGGTAATTTATCCCGTGTCGGCAATTCCTGCCAGTTTTCGATCAGATGCATGGCCTCGGACGCGCTGTCGACAAAGCGAAAGAGCGACAGGTCCTCATCCGAAATCGTCCCCGCATCCGCCAGGACCTCCCAGTTGATGATCCCTTCCCAGAACGCGCGCCCAAAGAGCAAAACCGGCACCGGCTGCATGCGCCCGGTCTGGATCAGGGTGAGGGCCTCAAACAATTCATCGAGCGTACCAAAACCACCCGGAAAGACGCAGATCGCACGCGCGCGCATCAGGAAATGCATCTTGCGGATCGCGAAATAGTGGAAATTGAAACACAGTTCCGGCGTCACATATTCATTTGGGGCCTGTTCATGCGGCAGCACGATGTTCAACCCGATGGAATGGCCGCCCGCATCAAGGGCACCGCGATTGCCGGCTTCCATCACACCGGGACCGCCGCCCGTGACGATGACATTCTCGCGCCCGTCGCTTTGCAGGCTCTTGAGTGTCATGAGCCGAGAAAATTCGCGCGCTTCGTCATAGAAATGCGACAGATCCGCCAGCGTCCTGGTGCGGGCCTTGTCCTTATTTGCCGGGCTGGGAATACGCGCACCGCCAAACAACACGATGGTGCTGGTGATCCTATGCGCATCCAGCATCATTTCCGGTTTCAGCAGTTCCAGTTGCAACCGCACCGGGCGCAATTCTTCGCGGCACATGAAATCATCATCGGCAAAGGCTAGACGATAAGCGGGCGCGCGGGTTTGCGGCGTGTCCGGAACCTCCCTGGTGGCATCACGGTCTGTATGCGCATCACGCAAGGGGTGTCGGGATTTGTTCATCACGTTTTCTCCGGAAACTCGATTTGTGGCAGGGGGACATGTTGTGCCCCAAGATGCAATGGCTTTGGCGCGCGCGGCGGGGTCGTGAGTGATTGCGTGCACCGTCCAGCGCTTGTATAGGCCGTGCATTAACATTCTTTTCCTTTGGGGGCCTTATGTCCAACGCACAGCTTGAAACCGCCATCGAAGCCGCCTGGGAGGCGCGTGACACGATCACCCCAGCCACCACCGGCGAGACCCGCGACGCCATCGAAGACACGTTGGCGGCACTCGACAGCGGCAAGCTGCGTGTTGCGGAAAAGCAGGCAAGCGGTGACTGGCATGTGAACCAATGGGCGAAAAAGGCCGTTCTGTTGGGATTCCGCATCAAGGATATGGAACGTCAGGGCGGTGGCCCGCAGGAAGGCGGCTGGTGGGATAAGGTCGATAGCAAATTTGCGGGCTGGGGCGACAATCAGTGGAAAGCGGCCGGATTTCGCGCCGTGCCCAATTGCGTGGTGCGCAAATCCGCGTTTATCGCGCCGGGTGTTGTGTTGATGCCATCGTTCGTGAACCTCGGCGCCTATGTCGATGAGGGCACGATGGTTGATACCTGGGCGACCGTCGGTTCCTGCGCGCAGATCGGCAAGAACGTACATCTGTCGGGCGGTGTGGGCATCGGCGGCGTGCTGGAACCCATGCAGGCGGGGCCGACGATCATTGAGGATAACTGTTTTATCGGCGCGCGTTCCGAGGTGGTTGAGGGCTGCATCGTGCGCGAAGGGTCGGTGTTGGGCATGGGCGTTTTCATCGGTAAATCGACCAAGATTGTGGACCGCGAAACCGGCGAATTTACCTATGGCGAGGTGCCGTCTGGATCTGTGGTTGTGGCGGGCTCAATGCCGTCCAAGAATGGCGTAAACCTCTATTGCGCGGTGATCGTGAAGAAGGTGGATGCCCAGACCCGTTCGAAAACCTCGATCAATGAGCTGCTGCGCGACTAAGGCCGGCGGGGAGACCCGAGGCTGTTCCGCCTCGGGTGCCTTGGCTCTGTGATGTCTTCTGGAGCGCTTTGTAAGGATCGAGATCGCATGGCAACAGACAAGAAACCCTCCCGGCAACAGGTCTTTACGCTTGTGGTGCAGATCGGGCGTAAAAGCGGTGACGGCTTGCCCGAGAAGGCCACCGGCGCGGGGCTGGTGGTGTTTGCCAGCGGCATTGATGAGGCCGAAGCCGTGCGCGAAACCGTGGCCGTTCTGAAACAGGCCGAGACCGCACCGCTTGATGTGACCGGATACGGCACGCTTGAGGAACGCCTCGCGGAAGGCCATGAGATCGACGACGAAGAGCGCGGGTTGATGCAGCGCGCGCTCGATGAAAACGCCGTGATCATTGCGCAGATGGAGCCGTTTTACGGCACCCACCCCGAGGTTGACGCGGATTAACCGCCGTTGTTTTGCGCGCTGGCTCTTGGCATTGCCGGGATTACGTCACACTCTCAGAAATGACCAAATAGAACCGCAAGGGAACGTCTTATGGCTGGCCTCGATCCTGTTTCACTGACCGCTGAATTGGTGCGCTGCGCTTCCGTTACGCCTGCCAATGAGGGCGCGTTGGAGATTCTGCAGGGTCTGCTCTCGGAGGCCGGGTTTGAATGTGCCTGGGCGGATCGTGGCGGGATACGCAACCTTTTTGCACGCTGGGGGCCAGCCGCTCATGCGCGGACGTTCGGTTTTAACGGTCACACGGATGTGGTGCCCATCGGGGACGCTGCCGCCTGGAGCAAGCCGCCCTTTGGTGCGGTGATCGAGGGCGGCGTGCTTTATGGACGCGGCTCGACGGATATGAAATCCGGCGTTGCGGCCTTTGCCTGTGCCGCTGTGGATTTCGTTACCGATACGCCGCCTGAGGGCGCCATCATTCTGGCCATCACAGGGGATGAAGAGGGCGATGCGCTGGACGGGACGACCGCGCTGTTGGAGCATATGGAGCGCAGCGGAGAGCGCATGGATATGTGCCTGGTCGGAGAGCCGACATGCCCGGACACCATGGGTGAAATGATGAAAATCGGACGGCGCGGGTCGATGACCGCCTGGATCACGGTGATCGGTAAACAGGGCCATTCCGCCTATCCGCACCGTGCGCTGAACCCTCTGCCCTCGATGATGCGCCTGATGGACCGGCTGGCCAGTCGCGAATTGGATCAGGGGACCGATCATTTTGACCCTTCCACGCTGGCGGTCGTCACGGTGGATACCGGCAATCCGGCCAATAACGTGATACCGGCGGAATGTCGCGGCGCGGTGAATATCCGGTTCAACGATGCGCATAGCGGTGCGTCGCTGAGCGATTGGATTCGTGATGAAGTAGCCAAGATAGAGACGGAATTCGGCGTTCGCACGGAGGTCACGATCAAAATCTCGGGAGAGAGCTTCATAACCCCGCCGGGGCCCTTATCCGATCTTGTGGCCAAAGCCGTCGAGGCGGAAACCGGCATCATGCCTGTTCTCTCCACGACGGGCGGCACATCGGACGCGCGGTTCGTGAAAAACCACTGTCCCGTGGTGGAATTCGGTCTTGTCGGGCAATCCATGCATCAGGTGGATGAACATGTGCGCGTGGAACATATTCACCAGCTAAAGGCGGTTTATACCCGCATTCTGAAAGACTATTTCACGTGACTTTTGACATTGCGCTTAGCGATGACATCGTCACATGTCAGGCATTGCGCCGCATCGTTTTTATCGAAGAACAGCGCGTCTCTGAGGTCGACGAAGTGGACGGGCGCGACGGTGAAGCGCTGCATCTGCTGGCGCGCGCTGACACCCGACCGATCGGTACCGCGCGGCTTTTGATTTATGGCGATACGACGAAGATTGGGCGTGTTTGTGTTTTGCGCGACCACCGTGGCAAGGGGTTCGGTGCCGCTTTGATCCGCGCCGCCGTGGAGATTGCACGGGATCAACACAACGTCCGCCGGGTCCAGCTGGGCGCACAAATTCAAGCGCTTGCGTTTTACGAAAAGCTGGGCTTTGCCGCGTTTGGACCAATTTACGATGATGCCGGGATTGATCATCGTGACATGGAGCACGTGCTGTGAAACGCACCGTCGTAGTGATGCTCAAAGAGCCGTACCCCGGGCGTGTCAAAACCCGTCTGGGCAAGGATATCGGTATGGTGCCCGCCGCTTGGTGGTTTCGTCATCAATCCCGCCGCCTGATCGCCCATATTGAAGATCCGCGTTGGCACGTCGTGCTGGCCGTCAGCCCGGATCGCGAGGGGCTGCAAAGCCGTGTCTGGCCCGCGCATCTGCCTCGGATACCGCAGGGACGCGGGGATCTGGGGGATCGCATGGCGCGCATTTTGCGGCACCACGACCGGGGGCCTCTTTGTATCATCGGGGCGGATATTCCCGGTATCGGGCGGCCTCAGATCGCGCGTGCGTTCACGGCTTTGGGAGCGACGGAGGCCGTGTTTGGTCCTGCCCCGGACGGCGGTTACTGGCTTGTCGGTCTGAAACGCACGCGGGCCGTGCCAGCGCGGATATTCGAAGGGGTTCGGTGGTCGTCAAAGCACGCCTTGGCCGATTCTGTCACGACCCTGCCCGACAAACGCATCGCCTATGTGGATACTCTACGCGATGTAGACCAGGCTTGCGATTTGCGCATGACGGCACCGGGCGCGCGTGTTACCTCAGAGGCATGACACGCATCCCCACAAAACCCGAAATCCTCGACTGGATCAGCGAAAACCCCACCCTGACCGCCAAGCGGGACATCGCAAAGGCATTCGGCATCAAGGGGGCCGCGCGTATTGATCTCAAACGCGTGCTGAAAGAGCTTGAAGCCGAAGGCCACCTCGAAAAGCGCCAGCGCAGCTACCGCGACCCGGACCGCTTGCCGCCGGTCAGCGTGTTGCAGGTCACAGGACCGGACAGTGACGGTGATCTCTTTGCCAAGCCGATGGAATGGCAGGGTGCGGGAGTTGAACCGGTTGTTTTGGTCATTCCACGCGCGGCTGATCCGGCATTGGGGGCCGGGGATCGCATTTTGGCGCGGCTGACGCTGATCAAGGGCGAGGATCATCATTACGAGGCACGTCTGATCCGGCGGATCGGCACCAATCCGCGCCGCATTTTGGGGGTGTTCCGACAGACTGCGGAAGGGGGGCGTATTCTGCCCATCGACAAGGGGTCGGACAAGGAATGGCAGGTCGCGGGCGATGCCACCCACGGGGCCAAAGACGGCGAGTTGGTGGAGGCCGAACAGGCCGGACCAAAAGGCCGTATGGGTCTGCCGCATGCGCGCATCGTTGAACGGCTTGGAGACCCTTCGGCCGCCAAGGCGGTGTCGCTGATTGCGATCCATCAACATGGCATTCCGGATGCGTTTCCCGATGACGTCGTTGCTGAGGCGGATCGCGCCAAACCGGCGGACCTGAAGGGGCGCGAAGATCTGCGTGACTTGCCGCTGATTACCATCGACCCGTCGGACGCGCGCGATCACGATGATGCCTGCTATGCCCACGCCGATGAGGATCCCAAAAACGCGGGCGGGCACATCGTCTGGGTCGCGATTGCCGATGTTGCCGCCTATGTCACGCCCGGTTCTAGCCTGGACCGCGAGGCGCGCAAGCGGGGCAATTCGACCTATTTCCCGGACCGTGTGGTTCCGATGTTGCCGGATCGATTGTCCGGTGATCTGTGCTCCCTGCATGAAGGGGTGCCGCGTGCCTGTATCGCCGTGCGGATGCAGTTGGACGCCGCGGGTCACAAGCTGGGGCATAGCTTCCACCGCGGTTTGATGCGCTCTCCCGCGTCGCTGCATTACGAAGAGGTGCAACAGGCCATGGACGGCCAGCCGAATGAGCGGTGTGGGGCCTTGTTGGAGCCTGTATTGAGGCCACTATATGCCGCTTATGCCGCGCTGGTTGCAGCGCGTGAAAGACGTCAACCGCTGGAATTGGACCTGCCGGAACGGCGCATCGAGTTGGACGACGAAGGCAAGGTCACGGCGGTCAACTTCAAGGACCGGTTGGACGCGCATCGCCTGATCGAAGAGTTCATGGTTCTGGCCAATGTTGCCGCCGCCGAAACGCTGATCGCCAAGAAAATCCCGCTTCTGTTCCGCGTGCATGAAGAACCCAGCCCCGAAAAGCTCGATGCGCTGCGCGAAACCGCAAAGGCCAGCGGGTTCACGCTGGCCAAAGGGCAGGTCCTCAAAACCGCTCATTTGAACCGGCTCTTGAAAGAGGCGGCAGGGTCTGATGAGGCCGAGTTGATCAATATCTCGACCCTGCGCTCGATGACGCAGGCCTACTACGGGCCGCAAAACCTTGGGCATTTCGGACTTGCGCTGGGGCGGTACGCGCATTTCACCTCGCCCATTCGCCGCTATGCGGATTTGATCGTGCACCGGGCGCTGATCACGGCACACGGGTGGGGCAAAGACGGGTTACGTCCGGAGGATTACGACGATCTTGAGCAGACCGGCGAGCATATTTCGGACACCGAACGCCGCTCGATGGTGGCCGAGCGGGATACCACCGATCGCTATATGGCGTCCTTTCTGAGCGAGCGGGTCGGCAATGAATTCTCCGGCCGGATCAGTGGCATCGCGCGTTTTGGTGTCTTTGTGAAACTCGATGAGACGGGCGCGGATGGGCTTGTGCCGATGCGCTCGATTGGGCGTGAATATTTTCACCATGATGCGGAGACGAATTCGCTGATGGGGTCCGATACCGGCATGATGATCTCTCTGGGACAGCGCGTCACCGTGCGATTGGCCGAGGCCGCGCCGGTCACGGGGGGCATCGCGCTGGAGCTCTTGGCGCTTGAGGGTGACGCAATCCCACAGGGGCGCAGATCGCCGGCGGGTCGCACGCCAAAACGTCGCGGCGTCACCGCAAAGCGCAAGGCGGATAAGACCAAACGCAAGGTAAAACGCACCAGACGGTAATCTTGCAGGCCAACGGGTGCCGATACGCGCCTCTGCTGTCATTTTCTGTCATGACATGTGGTAGGGTTCTTGCATGAGCCGTACGCACCGCCTTTTTCAGATGATGCAAACCCTCCGCGGGTTGCCGCCACCCGTAACGGCACGGCAATTGGCCGACGAGATGCACATGTCTGAACGTACGATATACCGCGACATTGATGCTTTGCGTGGTATGGGCGCGGTGATCGATGGCGAGGCGGGCTTTGGGTACACATTGATTGAGGACGCCGCCCTGCCTCCTTTGGGCTTTGAGGATGAAGAGTTGGAGGCGCTTGTCCTTGGGCTGCGTGATGTGGCCGTGATCGGCGATCCGGCTCTTGCCAAGGCGGCGCTCTCTGCGCTGGCCAAGATCAAGGCGCGTGTCCCGCCGAGACAGGCACATCGCTTGCAGCATGCGGTGCTGGATGCCCATCGATTTGGGGTGCTCCCAGAGATCAGCATCGATGTGTCGGTGTTGCGCAGGGCGACATGGGATGAGGTCGCTGTCGCATTCAACTATCGCGACGGGCAGGGGGCCGCGACGGTGCGGCAGGTCGATCCGCTTGGTCTGGTATATCTTGACCGCTCAAACGTGCTGTTGGCCTGGTGCCATCTGCGGCGCGATTTTCGGACGTTCCGCCTTGATCGCATGAGCGCATTGCGCCGAACGGATCACAGTTTCCGGCCCCGACGGGTTCCGATGCTGCGCGCCCATCTCGAGCTCATTCGAGGCAGCGAGGCTAAATCGGCAAATGATCGCGGAACCTGTGATTGAATCATTTTGCAGGAGTGCAATTTCCGCTACACTGACCGCAATAATAAGAAAGCAGCAGTAGGGCATATCATGCGGTGGACATCGGTAGGCGTGGTTGTTTTGGCAACCGGAATGATCGGCAATGACCTGAGCGCTTCCAGCGCACTCCAGGCCAACAGGCCGGTTTTGAGACCGGACACGGCGGTTGTGTCACAGGCAAGTGTGACGATTCTCCGGCCTAAGCTGAGGCCGTCCGATCTTGCGGCGACGATAACACCTGTGGTGACGCAGGTGGCGTCAAATTCCGGTTTCGAAAGCTGGATCAAGGGCTTTGAGCCGCGCGCACGGGCGCAGGGGATAAGCGCTGAAACGCTGCGGGCCGCGTTCAATGGGGTTCAATATGACCCCGATATCATTCGGCGGGACCGCAACCAGTCCGAGTTTAGCAAGAACATCTGGGACTATCTGGACAGTGCGGCCTCAAGCACACGGATTGCCAATGGTAAAGCGGCCCTGCGCGCGCATAATCGCAAGCTGGAGGCGATTGAAAAACGCTTTGGCGTCGAAAAAGAAGTGGTCGTCGCAGTCTGGGGGCTGGAAAGCGCCTATGGGACGTTCCGGGGCAAGAACGATATCGTGCAATCGCTGGCGACGCTGGCCTATGACGGGCGGCGGGGCGCGTTTTTCGAGGAGCAGTTGATCGCTGCGCTCAAGATCCTGCAAAACGGGGACACCAGCCCGCGCAACATGACCGGCAGTTGGGCCGGGGCCATGGGGCATACGCAGTTCATCCCGACGTCCTATCTTGATTACGCAGTTGATTTTACCGGCGACGGGCGGCGCGATATCTGGTCGGATGATCCGACGGATGCGCTGGCGTCCACGGCGGCCTATCTGTCACGGTTCGGATGGGTCACGGGGCAGCCCTGGGGCGTGGAGGTGCAGGTTCCAGAGGAGTTCGACTATACGCTGGCCGACCGCAAGATCACCAAATCCCCGCGGCAATGGGCGCGGTTGGGCGTGGTGGATATGGCGGGTCGCGCGGTGCCTAACCATGGCAAGGCGGCGATCCTGCTGCCGGCGGGGAGCCAGGGCGCGGCCTTTATGATCTTCAAGAATTTCGGCGTGATTGAGCGCTATAATACGGCGGATGCCTATGTGATCGGTGTCGGGCATCTGAGTGACCGCATCAAGGGCGGTCCGGGGATAAAGGCCAGTTGGCCGCGCGGCGATCGTGCTCTGAGTTTCGCCGAACGCCAGGAGATGCAAAAGCGCCTGACGCGCGCGGGGTTCAGCACGCAGGGCATCGACGGCAGAATTGGACCCAAAACCATTGATGCGGTGCGCGCCTATCAGCGTAGCCAGGGAATCGTTCCTGATGGATACGCGTCGCTCAGATTGCTGAAACGTCTGCGATAAAAGAGTGTCGGGGCGCATGTGGTGAGATGCGCCTCCGGCGGGCATATTTTTGGAACAATGAAAGTGGCATCCTGAACCTTCGATCAGGCGGGGGACATGCCGCGCAGTCGTTCCGAGCGCCGCCTTAGCATTTCAACAACGGTCAGTAACGCAATCGAGACGATTACGAGGATCGTGGCCACGGCGAGGATCGTCGGGCTGATCTGTTCGCGCAGGCCGGTGAACATTTGCCATGGCAGGGTTTTCTGCCCCGCAGAGCCGACAAAAAGCACCACGACGACTTCGTCAAAGCTGGTGATGAAGGCAAAGAGGCCGCCGGAGATCACACCCGGCAGGATCAGTGGCATCTGCACCCGGAAAAACGTTGTGATCGGCCCGGCCCCCATGTTCGCCGCCGCACGGGTCAGGGAATTGTCAAAGCCGACAAGCGTTGCGGTCACCGTGATGATCACGAAGGGGATGCCGAGGGCCGCGTGGGCGAGAACCACGCCGATGTAAGTGCCTTGCAGACCGATCCGGCTGTAGAAGAAGTACATGCCAGCGGCCGAAATGATCAGCGGTACGATCATCGGCGAGATCAGGATTGCCATGATGGCGCGACGAAACGGGACATGCGGCTGGCTCAGGCCGATGGCGGCCAGAGTGCCGAAGCTGACCGAGAGGAGCGTGGCCATGGGGGCGATTTTGACCGAGTTTGCCAAGGCGTTCTGCCAGTCATCGTTGGTCAGGAAATCCCGGTAGTGTTTCAGTGAATAGCCCGCCGGGTCAAACCGCAACATCTCGGGCGTGAAGGTAAAGAAGTTCTGCGCATTAAAGCTGAGCGGCATGACCACGAGAATAGGCGTGATCAGAAACACCAGAATCGCCCCGCAGATCACCCGGAAGGTGAAGTGCCATAGCACTTGTCCGGGCGTCAGATAAGGCGCGATATAAGCCCGGTATCGCCCCTCATAGAGCCAGAAACTGAACCAGCCGAAAAACCAGCCGAACAACGCGCCGATGATGCCAGCCGGAATCCCGCCGAGTGCAAATCCGGCAAGCGCCAGAAGCACGACCAATGCCCAACGCGCGGGTTTTTCGGCTTTCACGATCTGCGTCATCACAAAGGCCAGACCGCCCAGTAGCACGGCACCCAGGATGACACCCAAAAGGGAATTCTCTTGCGCGGTGCCGACCAGCAGCCCGGCAAAAGCACCGGCGGCGGCCACCACGGGCACGTAAAACGAGACGGGCGTGCGGGAGATAGGGGTTAAAGCAGCCATTGTTCAGCCTCCCAGCTTGACGTTATCGATGCCCACGATGCGGTCGTAGGCCCAGTAAAGCCCAAGGACGACGACGAGCAAGATCGCCCCGAGCGCCGCCGCCAGACCCCAATTGAGAGAGCTGGAAATGTGATAGGCAATGCGGTTGGAGATGAATATCCCGGTGGTGCCACCGACCAGTTCCGGCGTGATATAATAGCCGATGGACAGGATGAACACGAGGATAGAGCCCGCGCCGATGCCTGGCACCGATTGCGGGAAATAAACGCGCCAGAAGGCAGTCCAATTCGTCGCACCCAGCGATTTCGCCGCGCGCAGATAGGTTGGCGGGATCGTTTTCATGACCGAATAAAGCGGCAGGATCATGAAGGGCAACAGAATATGCGTCATCGCGATGATGGTGCCGGTCTGGTTATTGATCAGCGCAAGGCGGCTGTCATCGGCCACCACGCCCAGCCAGACGAGCGTATCGTTGATCACGCCTTGTTGTTGTAGCATGACCTTCCAGGCGGATGTGCGCACCAGCAGCGATGTCCAGAACGGCAGAAGCACCAGGATCATCAGCAGGTTGGCAGTCCGTGCGGGTAGGTTGGCCAGGATCCAGCCAACCGGATAGCCCAGCAGGATACAGCTGCCGGTAATCACCAGCGACATGATCAGCGTACGGATGAACAGTTTGATATAGAGCTGTTGGTTTTCAGGACGCATTTCCGGACCATCGGGAGATTTTTTCATATCGACGGCATTGAGGAAATACCCGGAGGTGAAGGCAGGGCTGTAGGTCTGGATCGTTTGCCAGACCTCAATATCGTGCCAATCCTCGTCGACGTCTTCAAAGGCTGCGGCGTAATCGACCGTCTCAAACGTGCCAACAGCCCCCATGGCCTCCAGCAATTCCGCGGATCCCGGCCCGGCGTAACCAGACATGTCCGGCTCTAACAGTAGATCGTTGTAGAGCGCGGAATAGACCAGCGCCCAGGGGTCTTCCTTGGCGAGATTTTCCGCGTCTTCGTTCTGAACGAAATCCGCGAAAATCTCGAAGGTGGCGGCGGTTTCAGGCAAAAGCGCAGAAATCTCGACGCGGGGTTGAAAGGCTGGCTGTGCGGCGGTGCCTTTGGGGTCCCATGCGTTCTGTTCGGCAAGCCAGCGATCTGTCCCCATCAGGGCGTTCCAGTTTTCGCTGTCCTTCCAGAAATCATCCAGATCTTCGAATTGGTCCTGATGGACCTCGCCCATATCCTCAACCCTGCGCCCGGATTTGCGGAACAGAGACGACACGCCGGTCAATTCATAGTTCAGACGGGAGCCCAAGCGCGTATGAAGCTTGCGTTCCTGCGCAACGAAGATGTCCTGATAAAGCGCCTCAAAGGTGGATTGCGGGGGGATTTCGCCCGCATCCCCATCCCAGTCGGTCAGCGCCTCCGTGGTGCGTGGCAGCGTTTCGGCAACAATCTGGTTTTCAACCGAACGGAACAACATATCGGCGATCGGTGCGATGAACGTCACCAGCACGAAGAGCAGCAAGGGCGCGATTAACAGCAACGCGCGTAGCTTCTGGCGGCGCAACGCGCGGCTCAGGCTTGATTTCAGCGTGGTGCCGTCGGCAGCCATCATGGGGCCGGTGGTTTGGGTTGTATCCGTCATTTATATACCTTCCACCGCGATGATGGTTCCGTCAGAACATGCCTGTCTAATCTTCATATTTTCCTGGTATTCAGGGTCATTATAAAAGGCGAGCGCTGCGTCATATGACGGAAACTCGATAATGACATGGCGCGGATGGGCCGCGCCTTCCAGGATTTCGGACGATCCGCCGCGCGCCAGAAACTTGCCGCCGTGACGCGGTACCAATATGTCATTGCGCGCGCTGTAGGGCTTGTAAGCCTCACCGTCCTTCAGGTCTATATTACCGATGATGTAGCCTTTGGGCATGGCGTGTCCTTTTTTGGATGTGGTGGAGGCCAGCAGCTGGCCCCCACCCTCTTTTTCAGTCCCTAAGCGGGATTATTGTGCCAGCCACGCCTGGAATTTGGCGTCGATGTCGTCGCGGTAATCCGCCCAGAACTCGTAGTTATAGAGGAACGTATTCTTTGCGTTTTCAGGATCGGTTGGCATATGCGGCGCCATGTCGATACCCAGATCGGCATGCTGCCCGACGAGCGGCGCAGAGGATGCACGGGCCGGGCCATAGCTGATCCACTTGGCCTGATCCGCGAGACGCTGCGTGTCTGTGGCAAAGTAGATGTAATCCAAAGCGCGCGCTTTGCGCTCATCGCTCAGACCGGCGGGAATGATCCAGCCATCAAGGTCGAACACCTGTGCGTCCCAAAGCATGGCAACGGGTTGGTTCTGTTCCTCAATCACCGAGAACAAACGCCCGTTGTATGTGGAGCCCATCACGACTTCGCCGTCCGCCAGCAACTGTGGCGTATCCGCACCCGCAGACCACCAGATCACGTCGTCTTTGATGGTTGCCAGCTTGTCGAGTGCCTGCTGTTGACCTTCGTCGGTTTCCAGAACGTCATAGACTTCGTCCTTGGCGACACCGTCACAGAGCAAGGCCCATTCCATGTTGTTGATCGGACGTTTTTCCAAAGCCCGTTTGCCCGGATAAGCGTCTGTGTCAAAGACGGCGCAGACAGATGTCGGTGGCGTATCGCCCACCATGTCGGTGCGGTAGCCGAAGGTTGTGGAGTAGACGATCTGCGGAATGAAGCAGTCAGACACCAGCAAATCACCGAAATCATCCGATGCCGATGTGCCATCCGGCGCCGGTGCAAGCTGTTCGTCAAAATCGATTTCCATGGCGAGGCCTTCATCGCACAGGCGGATGGCATCTGCTGCAACCACGTCGACCACGTCCCAGGTTACGTTTCCAGCTTCGTTCATCGCGCGCAGCTTGGCCACAGCTTCGGCCGAAGATTCATCGTTGATGATCTTAACGCCGGTCTTTTCCGAGTAAGGGTTGTGATAGGCTTGTTGCTGTGAATTGGAATAAGCACCACCCCAGCTGACGATGGTCATTTCGTTTGCCATATGGCCGTCAGCGAAAGTCATGCCAGCCACAACAGTCAGTGCGGTGGATGCCAAAAGCGTCTTGGTCAGTTTCATTGATAGTCTCCCATTATACACCCGTTTCGTGTCCAGAGGCAGGCGATAACGGGTTTGATCGCCACCTCTCTTTTGATCGCGCCCGCGAGGGGCACGACAAGTCGCGCGCGTCGGGCGTCAAGCGTCCAATGCGCGGCAATCCTGGGGCATCCAGCCAATCTCGATCTGCTGCCCGGGTTTGAGGCGTTCCACGTCCGGTGCGTTACGCGTCTTGATGATAAAGTCCTCCATGCCCGCAACCCGCAGGCGCGTGCGGAAAATATCACCCATATATACGAACTCAAGCACCTCGGCCTTTAAGGTATGCGCATCCGCGCTCAACCGGTCTTTGTTATACTCAACCCGCTCAGGGCGGATCGACACCCGCGTGCGCTCTCCGGCGGCGGTGACATTGACGGGTTTGGCGTCGATCATTTCGCCACCGTCCAGTTCCACCAGTGCAACGCCGTTCTTTATCTCTTTGACCACACCCTCGAGTGTGTTGTTTTCGCCAATGAACTGCGCCACGAAGCTGTTCTCGGGCTCCTCATAAAGCTTGTCGGGTGGTGCCAGTTGTTGAATACGACCGTCGTCGAAAACGGCGACGCGATCCGACATCGTCAGGGCTTCGGTCTGGTCATGCGTCACGTAAACAACCGTGATCCCCAGATCATGCGCAAGCTTTGTGATCTCGAATTGTAGCGTTTCGCGCAGTTGTTTGTCCAAAGCCCCCAGCGGTTCGTCCATCAGCACAAGTTCGGGTTCAAACACCAAAGCGCGCGACAGCGCGATCCGCTGCTGTTGACCGCCCGACAACTGCGAGGGACGCCGACCTGCGAAATCGCCCATCTGGACCATATCCAAAGCGCGTTTCACTTTGGCTTCCCGGTCCGATTTGCCCATCTTGCGCACTTCCAGCGGGAACGACAGATTTTCGGCAACCGTCATATGCGGAAACAGCGCGTAGTTCTGAAATACCATGCCGATGCCGCGCTTATGCGGTGGGATGTTATTAATCGAAATACCGTCCAGACGAATGTCGCCATGCGTTGCGGTCTCAAAACCCGCCAACATCATCAGGCAGGTGGTCTTGCCGGATCCCGACGGCCCGAGCATCGTCAGGAATTCACCTTTTGGCATCGAAAGGTTCAAGTCTTTGACGACAAGGTTCTCGCCGTCATAGCTTTTTTGCACGCGTTCAAATTCGACGAACGCATCTGCGTGTTCGGTGTTGGCCAAGGTAGGCTCCCCATTTTGTCCGGCGGTTTTCCGCACTGATTGGGGAAAGGGTAACACGAGAGGCCCGCCCAAGTGCAAGCAGTTAACTTGATGCAAATGACAGGAGGTCAAATTCAGGCGTTTTCACGTCAAAATTCGGTTTACTGACCTCAAATGCCCGCGATTGGCATCAGTAAAAGCCAATCCTCCTGTCAATTGGCTGCTCCGAAACCTAAGCTCTCGCCTGGGGTGAGAGTCGTTATGAAGCTGCTTTAAGGAGGTCCTGGTCTTTTAATTGCGCGTATGTTTCATCGAGGGCCTTCTTGGCGCGGGAGATCAGCAGGTCGATTTCGTCAAGCTCGATCACCAAGGGCGGCGAAATGATCATACGGTCTCCCACATGACGCATGACCAGATTATTCGCGAAACACCGTTCACGACACATGTAGCCGACCGTCCCGGCGTCCGTGGCAAATTTCGCGCGGCTTTCCTTGTGGGGCGTCAATGGGATCGACGCCATCATGCCTTTGATCGAAATCCCGCCCACGAGGGGGTGGTCATTAAGGGACTCGAGACCTGCCTTAAGCGCCGGGCCGCCAACATCACGCACGCGGTCCACAAGCTTTTCTTCCTGCAAGATACGCAGGTTTTCCAGCGCCACCGCCGCGGCGACCGGATGGCCCGAATAGGTATAGCCATGATTGAATTCGGTCGCGCCGATGACCTGCGCGACTTCATCGCAGACAATCGAGCCGCCAATCGGCTGGTAGCCCGAACTCAGACCCTTGGCGATGGTCATGATATGGGGGCGGATGCCCATGGTCTGGCTGCCGAACCAATTGCCGGTGCGCCCGAACCCGCAGATGACCTCATCCGCGATCAGCAGGATTTCATAGGCGTCGCAAATGCGCTGGATTTCCGGCCAATAGGTTTGCGGCGGGATCACAACGCCCCCCGCCCCCTGGATGGGCTCCGCGATGAAGGCGGCCACATTATCCTCGCCCAGTTCGAGGATCTTGGCCTCGAGCTCCTCTGCCCGCGCGAGGCCGAATTCCTCAGGCGTCATGTCGCCACCCTCCGCCCACCAATCGGGCTGGTTGATGTGATGGATGCCGGGAATCGGCAAACCACCCTGCGCATGCATATACGCCATGCCGCCCAGCGACCCCGACCCGACAGAAGACCCGTGATAGGCGTTCTTGCGGCTGATGATATGAGATTTCGCAGGCTTGCCCTTTTCCGCCCAATAGGTGCGGACCATACGGATGTTGGTGTCATTCGCCTCTGAACCGGAACCGGCGAAAAACACATGGTTCAGACCTTCAGGCGCAAGTTTTGCGATCTCCTGAGCCAGGGCGATGGCGGGCACATGGGTGGTCATGAAGAAGGTGTTGTAATAGGGCAGTTCCATCATCTGGCGCGCTGCAACTTCGGCCATTTCGGGACGGCCATATCCGATGTTGACGCACCACAGCCCCGCCATGGCATCCAGAATCTCGTTCCCTTCGCTATCCGTCAGGAACACGCCTTTGGCTCGGGTGATGATCCGTGCGCCCTTCTCCGCCAACTCGTCGTTTGTCGTGAAAGGATGCATATGGTGTGCGGCATCCAAGGCCTGCAACTCAGCGGTTGGCATGTGGTTCGAGAGGACGGACATAAGAGCACCTGACGGAAAAATGACGGGGTTTCAACTTCGCCCTTAAAATATGATCAAATTATTCGAAGTCAATCGAATCGGTGCTTTCGCGCGGTTATTCTATTGATGCTCGAATTTGGCGCATCCCCTGTTGAACGTCCTCGGCCATCGCGAATGCCGCCGCCTCTGCGTTACCGTCTTCAAGGGCGCATAATAGATCAGCGTGTTTGTCAGGCAGGTTGAAGGTGCCATATCGGCCGCAGACCACACGCAGGGAGGGCGCAAAGCGGAGCCACAGCCGATCGACGGTTGCGCTCAGGATCGGCGCATTTGCCGCCCGGTAAAGCCTTGCATGGAACCGGTAGTTTTGCGTCAGGTAGCCTGAAATATCGCCCGCTGTAATCGCCGCATTCAAAGAGTCATCCTCGGATCTAAGCGCGGCCAGAAGGGTCGAATCGACGTTTTCAATCGCCAGTCTGGTGAGTTGTGGTTCCAAGGACTGACGCATAAAATCAAGCTGTTCGATGCAATTTATGGTCAGTTCAGGCACGATCACGCGGCGATTGCCCATCATGCTCAAGGCACCGTCGGAAATCAGTCGGCGGATCGCTTCGCGCACGGGCGTCATCCCCGCGCCAAGATCTTCCACGAGTCCCTGGATTGTGACCGCCTGTCCCGGAGCGAGATCGCCAAAGAGAATGCGGGTTCTGAGTTGCTCATAAACATGTTGGTGAGCCGGTAGCTTCCCTTTGACTGAAGGATCCACTGGCGCTGGATTTCTGAGCATTTGCATGATCTGTTCCTCCTCTCCCTTTGTGAATGAGAGACCATCCCTTGCACAGGGCGTAATCGCGTGAAAGCATAAAGCATCTTGCCGAAGAGGACAAAACTTGATCAAATTCGGCCGAGCCGGGAAAAACCTGGCCTGTATAAACGGGAGTTTGATATGAAGAAGCTAATGCTGAGCAGCGCATCGCTTGCCCTTTGCGCGACGGTGGCGGTGGCCGATGAGGTCCGCGTCTACAACTGGTCCGACTACATTGATGAGGCACTGCTGGAAAAATTCGAGCAGGAAACAGGTATCGAGCTCATCTATGATGTGTTTGATAGCAACGAGGTGTTGGAAACCAAGATGCTTGCGGGCGGTTCGGGTTACGATGTTGTTGTGCCGACCGGGACATTCCTGCAACGCCAGATTACCGCCGGTGCTTTCCAGAAACTGGACGCAACAAAGCTGCCAAATCTTGCGAATATGTGGGATGCGATCGAGGCGCGTACTCTTCAGTATGATCCCGAAAACGCTTATTCAATCAATTACATGTGGGGAACGACCGGCATCGGTGCCAATGTCGGTAAGGTCCAGGAACTGCTCGGTGCGGATGCGCCAATTGGATCTCTCAATCTGATTTTTGACCCTGCCAACATGGAAAAACTGGCCGAATGTGGCGTGCATTTCCTTGATGCACCGGCTGAAATGATCCCTGCGGCCTTGAAATTCATCGGCGAAGATCCCGACAGCCATGACCCTGAGGTGATTGAGAAAGCTGAAGCCGTTCTGATGGGTGTACGTCCCTACATTCAAAAATTTCACAGTTCGGAATACATCAACGCTCTGGCGAACGGGGATATCTGCGTCGCTTTCGGTTGGTCCGGTGACATTCTGCAAGCCCGTGATCGTGCCGCAGAGGCCGATAATGGCGTTGAAATCGTGTTTAATGCCCCTTCGGAAGGCGCGTTGATGTGGTTTGATCAAATGGCGATACCGGTTGATGCGCCCAATCCAGAGGCCGCGCATGTGTTCCTGAACTTCATCATGGACGCTCAAAACATGGCTGATGCGTCAAATTATGTCTATTACGCGAACGGAAACCTCGCCTCCCAAGCCTTGCTGGCCGAGGACGTTATTGGCGATCCGGCGATATATCCCGATGCTGAGACGGTTGAAAACCTTTATACAACAACGCCGTATCCCGCGCGTGTACAGCGGACCGTGACCCGGCTCTGGACAAAGGTCAAATCTGGGATCTGATCGGTTGAAACGGGCGGAGCTTATGGGTTCCGCCCGGTTTTTTACGCCCCATTTTTTGGGCAAACAAAGGACATGACGTGAACCAAACCGTTTTTGCTCCATGGAATGATCCGGCTGAAAAACCCCTGATCCGTTTTGAGAACGTCACAAAGCGTTTCGGAGCATTCACCGCGATTGACGATCTGACGCTCGATATTTTCGAAAAAGAATTTTTCGCTCTCCTGGGCCCCTCGGGATGTGGCAAAACGACGATGATGCGCATGTTGGCAGGGTTTGAGGCACCGACAGCGGGCCGGATCATTTTGGCCGGACAGGACATCGCACCGGTGCCCCCCAATAAGCGGGCCGTGAATATGATGTTCCAGTCTTATGCGTTGTTTCCGCATTTGAGTGTCTATGAGAACATCGCCTTTGGGTTGCGGCGCGGAAATATGCCCAAACATGATATCGATGATCGTGTTGGTGAAATGCTCAAACTGACGCGGCTGGAAAAATTCGCACGCCGTAAACCGCATCAGATTTCAGGCGGTCAACGCCAGCGGGTCGCGCTGGCCCGCAGCCTGGCCAAGGCCCCCAAACTGCTGCTTCTTGACGAACCACTTGGTGCGCTGGATGCGAAGCTGCGTCAGGCCACGCAGTTCGAGCTGATGGATATTCAGGAGAAAACGGGGACGACCTTTGTGATCGTGACCCATGATCAGGAAGAGGCGATGACCGTCGCCAGTCGCGTTGCCGTGATGGACGAGGGCCGCATCATGCAGGTGGCCACGCCAGAGCGGATTTATGAGGTGCCAGAAAGTGTCTATGTCGCTGATTTTATTGGAGACGTGAATATCATCCAAGGAACTGCCAAGCCAAGTGGCGCGCAGCAATACGCGATTCATTGGGCGGAGGGTGTCGCACCGTTAACCGCCGCGAGTGAGCGTGTTCTGGCGGACGGGCAAACCTGCCATCTTGCGGTCCGCCCGGAAAAGATAGCCATCAGCGCGGAGCGTCCGGTTGATGCCGACAATGCGGTTCAGGGAACGATTCTGGACATCGCCTATTTGGGCAATTTGTCCACCTATCATGTGGCGTTGCCAGGCGGGCAGGTGATCAAGGCGCAAACGGCTAACACCCGTCGTGTATCGCGCCGCAGCTTCACCTGGGAAGATACCGTCTGGATTTCCTGGACGACAACCGCAGGGGTGTTGTTGGAGCAATGAAAACACGTCACCAGGGAGTCCCATAATGCAAAGATTTGCTTTAATCGCAGTGCCTTATGCATGGTTGCTGGCATTGTTCCTCATCCCCTTCGTGATTGTGTTCAAGATTTCCCTATCGGATATCGCGCTTGCGATTCCGCCTTACACGCCCACCCTGAAAGAGGGGTTCGGGCCGTTTCTTGCCGCGCTGGACTTCGAGAACTTCGCCTTCCTGGCCTCGGATGACCTCTACTGGAGAGCCTATGTCAGTTCCCTGCGCATCGCGCTCATCTCTACGCTGCTGACACTCTTGATCGGTTATCCGGTTGCCTATGCGATGGCGCGTGCACCCGAAGAATGGCGCGCAACGCTGATGATGCTGGTCATTCTGCCGTTCTGGACGTCTTTCCTCATCCGGGTTTATGCATGGATGGGCATCCTAAGCCAGGAAGGGTTCCTCAACCAGTTTTTACTCTGGACCGGGTTGATTTCGGCTCCGCTCACGATCTTGAACACGACCTCTGCGGTCTATATCGGCATCGTCTATACTTACGTGCCCTTTATGATCCTGCCGATTTATGCCGCCCTCGACCGGCTCGACGGATCGCTTATCGAAGCCGCCGAAGATCTTGGCTGTTCGCGGTTTCAAGCCTTCTGGCTCGTGACAATTCCACTGTCCAAGAACGGTATTATCGCCGGCAGTTTCCTTGTCTTCATCCCGGCTTTGGGCGAATTTGTCATCCCATCCCTGCTAGGTGGGTCCGGCACGCTGATGATCGGCAAGGTGCTCTGGGAGGAGTTTTTCAACAACCGCGACTGGCCCGTCGCCAGCGCGGTCGCGGTGGTTCTGCTGCTGATCCTGATCATCCCGATCATCCTGTTCCAGCGCAATCAGCAACGCCAGGCGGAGCAGGAAACATGAACAGGCTCAGTTGGTTCAATGTTACGTCGCTGACGCTGGGGTTCGCTTTTCTCTACCTGCCTATGGTCATCCTGATCATCTATTCCTTCAATGAGAGCAAATTGGTCACGGTCTGGGCGGGATTTTCGACCAAATGGTATGGCGAACTGCTCCAGAACGAAGCTTTTCTCGATGCCGCGTGGGTCACGATAAAAGTTGCAGTTTTATCCTCAACAATAGCCACTGTTCTGGGAACCATGGCGGCCTATGTGCTCGTGCGCGGTGGCCGGTTCATGGGGCGCACGCTGTTTTCTGGCATGATCTACGCGCCTTTGGTGATGCCGGAAGTAATTACCGGGCTTTCGTTGTTGCTCCTCTTTATCGGTATCGGTTTGGATCGAGGTGTTTTGACCATCGTGCTGGCCCATACGACCTTTTCGATGTGCTATGTTTCCGTGGTGGTTTCTTCCCGGCTGCTGACGTTTGACCGCTCGCTTGAAGAGGCCGCGTTGGATCTGGGATGTTCCAGCTTTGACGCATTCCGGCTTGTCACCTTGCCCATTATCGCGCCTGCGGTCGTATCCGGATGGCTGCTGGCGTTTACCTTGAGCCTTGATGATCTGGTCATCGCCTCCTTTGCTGCGGGACCATCGGCGACGACCCTCCCGATCAAGATTTTTTCAGCCGTAAGACTGGGTGTTTCCCCTGAGATTAACGCCCTTTCCACGATCATGATTGGCATCGTCACCATCGGCGTGATCGGTGCTTCACTTGTGTCCAAGCGCAATAGTCTTAAGCAACAAAAAGATGAACAGGCTGCGGCCCGAGCAGCATGACGCGGATCTTTTCCGATTTTGTCTATGGCGATGGCCCGCGTCAGCGATGTTGGTGGTCTGGGACATGTTACGTGCCTGACCGACCTTCGGTTGTGGGGTCCTGTCGTGCTGATGTCGCGATCATCGGGACTGGTTCCACGGACTTGTCGGCTGCACTGCATTTGGCCGAGGCGGGTGTGGATGTCGTGGTGTTGGATGCACATTTTCCGGGGTGGGGAGCGTCGGGCAGGAATGGTGGCTTTTGTTTCCTTGGTGGTGGTGCGAAAACAGATGCCAGTCTTGACGTTGAGTTTGGGCGGCAAGGTCGACTGGAATACAGAGCCATGGAGCATGCCGCGGTTGAATTTGTTCAAAATTTGTTAACGCGTTTGGGTTTGAGCGTCGATCTGCACTCCAAAGACGAAACAGAACTGGCGCATCGTCCCAGTGACATGGCGTTGCTGCGGGCCAAAGCGGCAAGTGTCGAGGAAAATTATGGGGTATCACCAGTATTGATTAAAAAATCAAACCTGTTGGAAAATGGTCTGGGAGGGCTTTTTTTTTGGTGCTCTGACGACACCCATTGGGTTCGCTTTGAACCCAATGAAATACCTGACGGGATTGGCCGCCGCTGCAGAGAGGGCAGGTACCACAATTCACAACTACAGCCCCGTGCTGCGCAGTGAAGCTGCGGGAAAAGGTATCAAACTGGTTTGCAACGATGGTCATGTGTTGGCTGAGCAGGTGATTGTGGCAACGAATGGCTATTCATCCGAAGATTTTCCCGATTGGCTTGGGGGCCGCTACATGCCAGTTCAATGCAATGTTCTGATGACGCGGCCTCTGAGCGACAGCGAGATCGATCAACAGGGCTGGAGCAGCCAACAAATGAGCTTTGACGTGCCCCTAGTTTCCTAGACGCTTGCCTTGTTCATTCTCTGCTGTTCCATTTCATAGTCAACCGGTGACTGCATGCTATTGTTCGTGTGCTTGCGTGTAGGGTTGTAGAACATCTCGATGCAGTCGAACACGTCTCGCCTTGCTGCGTCGCGTGTGAGGTACGTTCGTCGCCTGATCCGCTCCCGTTTCAATAGGTGTAAAAAGTTCTCTGCCACGGCATTGTCATGGCAATTCCCACGCCTGCTCATACTGGCATCCAGATTGTGTTTGCTGAGAACCGATTGCCACTCTGCACCCGTGAACTATAGCCCTGGACGCCCTTCTAAGTGTCAAGCCGCGATCTGAGCCCGATTGATCTGTTTGTGGCGTCGCGCGATGATGTTGAAGACTTCGCGAGCTATGTATCGCTTGACGCAGCGGATTGCTTCGAGTTTGGAATGGCCTTGGGCTACTCGGCGCGCCACGTATTCTTGGGTCTTTGAATCCAGTCGCAACCGTCCAATTGCAATGATATGAAGCGCGCTGTTGGCGGCACGGTCGCCGCCCCAGTTCAACCGGTGGCGTGTTGTTTTGACTGATGACGCCGGAACCGGACTGACACCGCATATTCCCTTACTCATATCCGTCTCCCCTTGGTTCCAAAATTACCAAGCAAAGCGTCTAGAAATCTAGGGGCCCCTCAATTTGATACCCGGAATTTACTTCATTACTTTCGTTTGATGCCGGATCGGAGGTTTCTTTTCGGTATGCCCGGCGGGTTGTTAAGCGGTGCAGCTACGCAATCGCGGGCACGCCGTCACATCAGGCGCGATTTTGAGGCAATTTTTCCTGGGTGGCGGGATGTGGAGGCCCCCCACGATTGGCCCGGTATGGCTTGTCTTTCACGGCAGCGTCAGGCTTTTGTTGGTGTAGTCACGAACTGTCCTGGATGGTGGGCCGCAATGTGTTATCACGGCAACGGTGTGGCGATGGGCAGCTTTTGCGGCAAACTTTTAGCGGATTTAATTCAGGGCCGCTGTCCGGAACATTATCCGCAAGCCGCGCGCCGACACATGCAAAAGTTTTTACTTGGCCGCGCGCGGCGTTTGATTATGCTACCAATTTATGCCGGTTTAAGACTGGCGGACCGCTAGTTAGGTTCACGAAGAGCCGTAATCTCCGTTGTTGCCACAGTTGCACCGCCGTTTAAGACCAGAACTGTCGAGTCACCCTGTCGGCGTGCCTCGTTGATGCGCGCATAGGATTCTGCTGGATTCGTCCCAACAATCTGTCCAAGGGACCTGCTTTCAACCTTGAACGTATATTGTCCGGCGGCCAGCGTCGTACCGTCGGTCGCGACCCCTGTCCAATCAACAGGTTGGGTGCCCGTAGTGATCTGTTGGCGTTGCACCTCTTCGCCTTTGGCGTTGAAAGCAACAAGAATGGCTTGGTCCGCGCCAGCTTCCGTTTTCGGTACAATTGTTATCGGTGACCCATCGAAACTAACCGGCGCGTTGGTACGCGCCTCCATACCGATCCAACCAGCCATTTGCCCAATGTCATCAGCACCCATTTGTCCGGAGAGGGCTTGCAACAAGTCGTTAGACAAAACTTGCTGTTCTACCATTGAAAACTGAGCAAGTTGCGCAGCATATTCAGAAGAATCAATGGGTTCCAGCGGGTCTTGATATTTTGCCTGTGCGGTTAGCATCTGCAAGAAAGTTTCAAAATCGGAAGAGAGGACTGCGTTGGCTTGAGCCGGGGCCGCTGCTGCTCGGACTGCATTTTGAGCCGCTTGTGAATTACTAATCTCCATGAATCTTCTCCTTATAGCCGTAAATCAACACCAGTTGCCGTGGCTAGCGTTATGGGTGTTATGGAGCCATCTTCCGGCTCATGTGATTGGGTATTGGCATTGCTTGCCGTGTGGGGCTGATCATTTTGGCTTGAATTCTGATCAGAATTCCCTTCATTGAAGGCAAAATTGATATTGCTGTAGCCCAAAGTTTGAAACTCTCGCGCAAGTTGATCGATATGACGTCGCATCAAATCCAGCGTTTCGGGGCGTTCAGCCAAAACGCTGACGGTGATTCCACCTTCGGTCGCGGAAATGCTGAGACGGACCCGCCCCAGCTCCTCGGGATTAAGCGCCACTTCAACGGGACGATCCGGCATTCTATGGAGAACTTCTGCCATTTGCCGCCCAACCATACTGGCCGTTTCTGGCCGTGAGATCGCATGGGCGGAGGTCGTCGCCGTCGCCGCGCCGCGGGCGTCCCATGGTGCTGGTGCATCCAGATCGCCATTGACGATCATTGGCGTGTCGAGCCCGGAAATATCAGGCTGGGCCGTCGCTATTGTCAGGGGTTGTATCGTCGTCGGGGCCTTTGAAAGAGGTATCTGCTGCGAGATCCCCTTGGGGTCGGTCCTGACACTCACTTCGGAAGCGGTCTGTCCGTTTTCAGCAGCGGTTCGTTTAATACGCCGATCCGGTTTGGCCTCGACGACCTCGGGCAAAGCGACCTGTGTTGCAACAGGTTGCTCGGGTTGCTTGTTGATAACAGACGCAGTCGCCTGCGCAGTAGCAGGTAGTACCGCTTCAGCTGTCCGCGTGGTCTGCATTTCCGCAACTTTTTGTTCCGTATTAGGCGACGCCGTTTGTCCAGACGCGCGGCTGGTCTCAAAAGTCACAGTTTGCGATTGTTTCGATGGAACCGCGCCCAATGTTGGAGCCGCTGAGAGAGCATCTTTTGGTTCAGGGTTCCGTTGGGTTGCCAACACCGGAACGCTGTCCTCACTTATGAAAGCCGCTTTCGCATTTTTAGCTCCGCTGGACGCCAATATCTGAGAAAAAACCAGTTCATTGGTGCCAATAAGCGATTTCTTCATATCAGTTTGTTTTGTGGGTTGATCATTAATGACCAGACCACTCTCGGGCATGACCGGCTTTTCAACAAGATCAACTGTGGTTGAGGCCTCTTTGCTCTCCTCCTCCAGGTCGTCTGTTTCAACAGCAAGGAGCTCATCCTCAGCGTTATCTACCGTTTCCACTCTTGGTTCGTCCGCTGTTTCGGCGGCTTCACGTTCTGTTTCGGCGCTGTATGCGGTGTCGAAATCGACCTCTTTTTCTGCTGCCTCAGCGGAGTTCGTCGTGTCTTTGGGGGTCGCAGCAACATTTCGATCCGTTTTGGACGGCGGCTGCATCATAGGAATATCAAGCACAGAGTTCTCCAGGAGTTCTTCCTCGTTATCCGACCTATATGACGTGGTTTGGTTACTGCATCTTTACCGATTGCGCACATACTCACGAAAAGTAGTTGCAATTGGAGACAGTAGACATGTCAGTAATTCAATCCGTAAACGGATCTGTAATACCCACACAAAAAGACCAGGCGCTGCGCGAAGTTGCCCAAAAGCTTGAGGCCAGTTTTCTGGCGGAAATGTTGAAATCTGCGGGTTTAGGCAAGACAAGCGACCACTTTGGCGGTGGAGCGGGAGAGGAACAGTTTGGTTCTTTCCTGTTGCAAGAGCAGGCGATGCAAATGGTCAAGGCCGGGGGCATCGGATTGAGCGAATCACTATTTCAAGCACTGAAGGAGAAACAAAATGACGCATGAAGAGTTTCAAGATGTGATCGACGCATTGGACGATGTTCTCGAATCCGAACGCACGGCTTTGTTAGAGGGAAATCTCGATGAAGTCGGGCGCCTGTTGGAGCGTAAAGAACAACTAATTGATACTTTATCTAATTTGGAGATGGCGTCCCTCGCGCCATTGGAAGACCTGAACTCAAAGGTGAAGAGAAATCAGGCACTGCTTGATCACGCACTTGAAGGTATTCGCACAGTCGCACGCAGGTTGGCGGCAATGCGTCGTGTCCGCAGTTCACTTGACACCTATGATGAGAAGGGTGCGCGCCAGACAATCGACATCACCCCTGAGGGCGTTTTGGAAAAGCGGGCGTGAGGTTAAATTTGAATAAAAACTGCTAGACTGCAATGGCGTGGTTTAAGCACTCGTTAGCCTTTGAGAGTGCATGTTGGCGTTGCATCCGAGGTCGGGTGGCGCGTTGCCTAAAGTAGGGTGATCGCATTGGTCAGAAAGACTGTTTCGTTCCCCCGTAAAGTCGGGTGGGGCACAATCCACGCAAAGCGTGAATGATCAAAGGAACATGCTTCATGTCGAGCATTCTTACCAACAACAGTGCAATGGTCGCACTGCAAACACTGAAATCCATCAACAGCAATCTGGGCAAAGTTCAAAGCGAAATTTCGACTGGTAAAACTGTTGAAACTGCCAAGGACAATGCTGCTGTTTGGGCCATCTCCAAAGTTATGCAGTCGGACGTTAAAGGCTTCGCAGCCATCTCTGACTCGCTGGCCCTTGGTGAAGCGACTGTAGGCGTTGCCATGAACGGTGCCGGTGCAATCACTGATCTTCTGACCGAAGTAAAAGGCAAGATCGTAAACGCTCAGGAATCCAACGTTGACCGTGACAAGATCCAGACAGACATCGAAGCTCTGACGACACAGATTGCTTCGATTGTTGGAGCGGCCCAGTTCAACGGCCTGAATTTGCTGAATGCTTCGGGTATTGCTACAGAAGATCAAACATCCAATATCTTGTCATCTCTTGACCGTGCCAGTGACGGTACTGTTTCTTCGGGTGAAATCGTAGTCGCACGCAGCGATCTTGGTACCAACAAGGCTGAGTTGAGTGCAACAGTTGCCGTTGTCGGTAGTGCTACTGTAGGTGGCGCAGTTGCTGCGGCGGGTACAACCATTAACGCCACGGACGCAACAGTGGCCATCACTGCGACCGGTACTGGCGTTGAGGCAAAAGGCGGTACAGCGTTCAGTCTTCGCTTGATTGGTGTTGATGCTGACGCCAGCAGCTTCACTCCGGCTGACTTCACGACGGGCACAGCGACTGCTGCTTCCGACATCGTCTACGTAGGCAAAGAAGGTGATACTGCTGAAGACATTGGCAAAGGGCTCAAAGCGGCTTTCGATGTTTGGGCGATGGAAAACGGTGTAACTGAAGATCAACTTAGTGTTACGGCAACTGCAACTGGTCTAACCGCAAGTTCAACTTTGACGGATGCCACTGATACAATCCAGTTGGCAGTTGACGTCGTCGCGCCTTCGGCGACTGAGGCTCACAAATCTGCCGGTCAACTTGCTATGTTGGATGCTATTGACGTTTCAACCGACGAAGGGGCTGAAGCAGCCTTGGGCGCGATTGAAGGTTTGATCCAGACTTCCATCGATACAGCAGCCGCTCTTGGTTCCAGTGCACGTCAGATCAAAACTCAGTCCGATTTTGTCGGTAAGCTGAGCGATCTTCTGACATCTGGTATCGGTACGCTTGTGGATGCGGATATGGAAGCTGCGTCCGCGAAACTTCAGGCGCTGCAGACACAGCAGCAGCTGGGTGTTCAGGCACTGTCTATCGCCAACCAGGCACCACAGACAATCCTGTCGCTCTTCCGTTAAGCGATACTTTAGAGGCCCACTCCGGTGGGCCTCTTTCCCTTACCCATTTTTATAAAACCGAAGGCAGTATCGTGAACGCATTTTCGCAGGCTCAGCGCGCATATGCGCCCACGCAAGCTCCGATTAAAACGACGCGGAGCATCGAATATGAGGTCATTGCCCGCATTTCGTACCGTATGAAATCTGCAATGCAGAATGATGATTTTCCAGCGCTGGCTTCGGCGCTATATGAAAACAATAAGTTATGGCTGACTTTAGGGTTGGACGCCGCAGACGATGATAACCTGCTTCCCAATGAGTTGCGTGCCAGCATAGTTTATTTGGCAGATTTTACGCGGCAGCACACGCATAAGGTTCTCCAAAAATTAGAGACTGCCGTCCCGCTACTAGAAATCAACGCCGCAATCCTCCGAGGTCTTAAGCAAGAAGGTTCGAGTAAATGAGTGGACTAGTACTTAAATTGAGCCCTAAGGAGCGGGTATTGATTAACGGCGTAGTAATCGAGAATGGTGACCGCCGTAGTCGCCTTGCGATAATGACCCCAGGGGCCAATATTTTGCGTCTTCGGGACGCAATTCATCCCGAAGACGCAAAAACCCCAGTCCGTAGGGCTTGTTTCGCTTTTCAACTTGTGTTGTCCGGCGACAAAAATCCCGATGACGCGCATCTATCTTTATTGAGACAGATTGAAGAGTTGAGCCAAGTGTTTACCGATACAGACAGTAGAAACATGCTTGCAGAGGCAACACGCGGGCTCGTTGAAAAGCAACATTACCGCGCTTTGAAAGCCTTGCGTACTTTGCTCCCTCGCGAAGACAGACTGCTGGCGACCCGGCCATCTTGATGACTTCCGTTATCTTCAGCCTGACATGACGGTCTCGTAAGAGAATATGAAGCCGAGGGAGGGGCTACTCGGATATATTTCCAAGCAATTGTCGGTAGAGCACAATCCACGCCAAAGGTCTCGATGGCTTTTTTGTGGCCGGACGTTGCGCTCTTGGGTTAGGCCTGCTGCGATTGACATTGATCGGCGTAATGGCGTGACGACTGCCAAACGTGACCGCATCAAAGCCTTGGAGTTTGAGATCCGCCCGTTTCGGCAGGCCAACGAGATCTTGAAGAAATCACCAAGGTATTTTGTTCCCCTCTCTCATCGCCGCAAACGGCGACTGCCGCTCAGAGGGACGGAGATCGAGCGCCCGTTTAGGATATGATTGCTTTTATCAAAGAGAATCGTGAGGTTTGAGAGGTCGAGCCGATTTGGCGTGTTTTGCAGATCGCCCGTCCATTATGCGTCAAAAAAGCCTGCCACATAAAACGAAATTGAAGACGCCTGCTGATTGCATGGGCCTGTCACCCAGAAGATGATGTGTCGGAAGCCTGTTGCAGATCGTTTCTTTCGAGCGTCATCCGTTGGCCAGTCAGAGCGAGGATTGACGTGACCAGTTTATGTGTTTGAGGGTGTGGCAGGTCGAAGGAAACCCACTGAGTCGCGAAATGCTGTTTGTCGCGTATCAATTCCGTTCTAAGAAACGCGGAGAACATACAGGGTTGTCCCGGTCGCTAATGCAGGAACATTGCGTAAACTCCGCAAGGTTCCAGAAATCATGACGAAAAAGTTGACCTGACGGCTAAAAACAACAACGTTGTCCCTAAGGTGGCCAGAAAGCGCTGCGCTTGTCCGAGAATGGCAAGGTCTGGGAGGAAAACAGTTGAACAGCAAGACCATGGGGGCCAGCGGGGCTCAATCCATCCCGGCGTTGTTGCATCGCAATGCGCGTGATTTTGCGAACGCTCCGGCGTATCGCGAAAAGGAGTATGGCATCTGGCAGTCGTGGACATGGCAGGAGGCCCTCGAAGAAATCGAAGCGCTTGCGATCGGATTGCTCGACCTGGGTGTCGCCGAAGGAGATTTTGTCGCGGTAATTGGGCGCAATCGGCCTAATCTCTACTGGTCGATGGTGGCAGCTCAAATGGTCGGGGCAATCCCGGTGCCGCTCTATCAGGACGCCGTGGCCGAAGAAATGGCCTATGTAATGGGGCATTGCGGCGCGCGTTTCGTGATCGTTGGGGACCAGGAACAGGTCGATAAGGTCATCGAAATTCAGGATGATTTGCCGAATTGCGAGCAAATCATATATCTCGACCCGCGGGGGCTGCGCAAATATGAACATGCGCATCTGCACCAATATGCGCATGTTCAGGATGTCGGCCGCGCGAAACGTGACGAATTGATAGGCGAATTGACCTCCCGGCAGCAGAAGCTGGACTACGACAGTACTGGTGTGATGCTCTATACTTCGGGCACAACGGGCAAACCAAAGGGCGTGGTATTGAGTAACCGCAATGTTATTGAGACCTCAAAATCTTCATCGGAATTTGATGATCTGCGTCAGACCGATGACATTCTGGCATATTTACCGATGGCGTGGGTGGGGGACTTTATTTTCTCCGTGGGACAGGCGATGTGGACTGGTTTCTGCACGAATTGTCCGGAAAGTGCGGATACGATGCATAATGATTTGCGTGAAATCGGGCCGACCTATTATTTCGCGCCACCGCGCGTTTTCGAGACGCAGCTGACCAATGTCATGATCCGGATGGAGGATGCCGGTCGGTTCAAGAAATGGCTGTTTGATATCTGCATGGCGCATGCGCGCAAGATCGGGCCCGCCATTCTGGACGGGCAGCCCGTCAATCAATGGGATCGGTTCAAATATAATCTGGGCGAATTGTTCATATATGGCCCGTTGAAAAATACGCTTGGTTTCAGCCGTGTGCGCGTTGGCTATACGGCGGGCGAGGCCATTGGACCGGAAATCTTCGATTTTTACCGCTCGCTGGGGATCAACCTCAAACAGCTTTATGGCCAGACCGAAGCCACCGTTTTCATCACCGCACAGCCAGATGGCGAGGTGCGCAGTGATACCGTGGGCGTAAGTTGCCCCGGCGTGGAGCTGAAAATCGCGGAGAATGGCGAGGTGTTTTACCGTTCACCGGGGGTTTTCGTGGAATATTACAAAAACGCCGAAAGCACGGCGGATACCAAGGATGCCGAGGGTTGGGTGGCCACAGGCGACGCGGGGTTCATTGAGGAAGACACGGGGCATCTGCGCATCATTGATCGCGCCAAGGATGTGGGCCAGATGGCGGATGGATCGCTCTTTGCGCCGAAGTATGTTGAGAATAAGCTCAAGTTTTTCCCCAATATTCTGGAAGTGGTGGTGTTCGGGAATGGCCGCGCCGAATGCACGGCCTTCATCAATATTGACCTCACGGCCGTGGGGAATTGGGCGGAACGCAACAACATCGGCTATGCGTCATATCAGGAGTTGGCGCGCCATCCACAGGTGATGGATACGATCCAGAGCCATGTGGAGGGGGTGAATAAATCCGTCGCGCAGGACGAGATGTTGTCGGGCTGCCAGGTGCACCGTTTTGTGGTGCTGCACAAGGAGTTGGACGCGGATGACGGCGAGCTGACCCGCACCCGCAAAGTGCGCCGCCGGATTATTGAGGAGAAATACGCGGATATTATCGAAGCACTTTACGATGGGTCGTCTGAGGTCTCGACGGTCACGGAAGTGACTTATGAGGATGGGCGCAAGGGCTCGATTGCCGCGACACTGGAAGTGCGCAGTGCGGCGGTTCAGCCGGTAGCGACGAAGATGGCGGCGGAATGATGGGGCCATTTCCAAACGTAGTGTTGTCCGGGCTGCCGCTACACTGCTGCCTAGGGTCAGAGGTTTCTCGACGGCCCATCATAGGCGGCGTTGACGGCCTGGATGATGTGAAAGCAGGTCGAAAACCCACACAAGGTCGCATTGATATCGCGGATGGCGTCCGCGCGGCAAAGACCTTGGCGCTGATGCTTGTCTGCCATCGACATCAGGCAGTTGCGTTCCCAGTCTCTGTTCATCGTGACGTTTCCTCTCGCTGCTCCCCCAAAGAGTTAGAGCACAAAATGGTTAAGATACCGAAGACCCTCAGAACGATGGTGGCAAAAGATGCTTGATCAAACCGACGGATACACCACCGCGGATGGCCGCCAGATCGGCCCGGTGGTGATGGAGATGAAGAATATCACTCTGCGTTTTGGCGGGGTGGAGGCCATCAAGGATATTTCTTTCGACATCCGAGAAGGCGAAATTCGTGCGATCATCGGGCCTAATGGAGCCGGCAAGTCCTCGATGCTGAACGTTATTTCCGGGTTTTACGTGCCCCAAGAAGGGCAGGTGTTCTACAAAGGTGCGCCGCGCCCGCCGATGAAACCCTATCAGGTTGCACGGCAAGGGATCGCGCGCACGTTCCAGAACATCGCGTTGTTTGAGGGCATGTCAGTGCTGGATAACGTCATGACGGGACGTTTGACCCATATGAAAACGGGGCTGTTCTCGCAGTCGTTCTGGATGGGCAAAGCCGAAAAGGAAGAGACTGAAAATCGAGAAGTGGCTGAAAAAATTATTGATTTCCTCGAAATTCAAGCGATCCGTAAGACGCCGGTGTCGCGCCTGCCTTATGGGTTGAAAAAACGCGTGGAACTGGCGCGCGCCCTGGCGGCAGAACCCTCGCTCTTGTTGTTGGATGAGCCGATGGCGGGCATGAACGTCGAGGAGAAGGAGGATATGAGCCGCTTTATCCTCGATGTGAATGACGAATTCGGCACGACGATTGCGCTGATCGAGCACGATATGGGCGTGGTCATGGACCTATCCGACCGGGTGGTCGTGATGGATTACGGTAAGAAGATCGGTGACGGTACGCCTTCGGATGTGCGCAACAATCAGGCCGTGATCGACGCCTATTTGGGGGTCAGCCATGACTGATTTTCGCGCTGTGCTATGCGTGCACAACCTGTACACTCCCTGTGCACCGTTGTGGTGCATCCGGTGGCTTTTGCGGGGGTGTGGCACGGTCGGGTGTTTAATCCTGTTTTTGTGTTTCACATTCCTGCCGCAGCAGGCGCAGGCTGCGGAAACCTATGACATTGTTGAGTTGATTGAGAGCTGTGTCGCGGCGGTGCGGGAAGGGTCGTCTACGCAGGTAAGCGTCTTGGGGCTTTCCCGGATAAACCCAAGAGCGATTTCTGCAGAGCTCAAAACGCCAGAGGGTCGGGTTGTGATGACCTATTCTACAAGCATCAAGGAACATCTTGGGCAAACCTGCGGCATGTGGGGTCATGACCCCGAAGATGCGACGGTTACCACGCTTGCATTTGAGGACGTGGAGGCTGCGGTCAGCACGTGGCACAAAGACGCGCTTACAGCAGTTAACGTTTTTCAAGCTGAAAACCCGCAACATCCCGGTTTCGCCGTCGCCGAGTGTCGCGGCGACGCGCCTTCCTATTGGGCGGTAGCGCAGCCAATTTTTCCGAGATTCCGCCAGGTTCTACCAAAACCGGAAAATGGGTCCGACACTGAACCATCAGCTGCTGCGTTTGGTTTCTCAGCTTATCGTCTGAACTCGGAAGATTGTCAGGCAACGGTCGAACGCGCCAAAAAGCAAAGAGAGGCTATGTAATGCCTGAACAACTCGCCTTTACCATCGAAGTGTTCCTCAACGGGCTTATGGCCGGGGTGCTTTATGCGCTGGTCGCTCTTGGCTTCGTGCTGATCTACAAAGCCTCTGGCATCTTCAATTTCGCCCAGGGGGTCATGGCGCTGTTCGCGGCGATGACGCTTTACGGGATCATGAACGGGCTGGTGCCCTTTGCCCATCTGATCAATGCGATCTTTGGCACAGATATTCATCATTTCGGCTGGACCGTGCCCGCCTTTGCCGCGATCGTGCTGACCATCGGGGTGATGATATTGCTCGCCTACCTCGTGCAGCGGTTCATTTTTCGCTACCTTGTGGGGCAGGAACCGATCATCCTCTTCATGGCCACGATTGGCCTTGCCTATTTCCTCGAAGGGGTGGGGGATCTGATGTGGGGATCGGACATCAAGACGCTGAGCGTGGGGCTGCCGCAAGGGATCAACGAGACCATCGACGCGACCACCTATGAATGGTTCGGCTATGGGTTTTTCATCGATAACCTTGATATTGTCGCCTCTGTCGTGGCGATCATCCTGGTGGCGGCACTGGTGATGTTTTCGCAATATACCAAACAGGGCCGCGCGATGCGCGCCGTGGCGGATGACCATCAGGCGGCGCTGTCGGTGGGCGTGTCGCTCAATTTCATCTGGATATTGGTGTGGTCACTGGCCGGGTTCGTCGCCTTGGTCGCGGGTATCATGTGGGGCGCTAAATCGGGGGTGCAATTCTCGCTGTCGCTCATCGCGCTCAAGGCGCTGCCCGTTTTGATGCTGGGCGGTTTCACCTCCATCCCCGGCGCGATTGTCGGCGGGTTGATCATCGGTGTGGGCGAAAAACTGTTTGAGTTCCTGATTGGCGCGCCATTCCTCGGGGGCGCGACGGAAAACTGGTTCGCCTATATGCTGGCGCTGGTGTTTTTGGTGTTTCGCCCGCAGGGGTTGTTTGGGGAGAAGATCATTGAGCGTGTTTGACCGGCGTTTCATCACATCTGGCGCGCGAGTTTTGAGCCGTCCGCCGGGCGCAGATTACTCTTCGAGATTGCGCAACAATGCGATGCTGAGCGCGGCCAGCACGGTCACGCCGAGGGTCAGCGCGAGGTTGAAATCGGCAAATGTCAGCATTGCCAGACATAAGCAAATGCCCACAACGCCGAGGCAGATAATAATGCCAAGCGATGAAGACATGCCCCCGGTATTGGCAGGCAAGGGTGTGTCAGAGGCATGTTTGACCGTGGCACCTTGTGGAACGGAATCGCTGACCGCGACGAATTCGGGTTCCACGACATCCACGCTCTCGATCAGCCGAGCACGCTGCGCTGCATATTCGACATCGGAAATATCCTTGCGTGCTAACCGCTCATCAAGCGTTCGTAATTCCCTCAGGATCGCCGTCATAATTACCACTCCCAACCACGATGATGAACATGACGGATCAATTGGGACAGAATGCGGCGAAATTGGGAAAAATTGTGGCATGGTTAATAAGACGGCTCAAACCGCAGGCGTATTGACCATGTCAGCGACAACATCGGAGACATTGAATGTTCTATCGTGAAGCCGGTGATTTCAGCACCACATACCCGCAGGACAGTCAAACCTTCCCGATCAAATTTGACCGTTGGCGCTATTATGCCGTGCTCTTTGTGGCGATCTTTATCGTCCCGTTCATGGTTAATGACTATTGGGTCAATTCGATCTTCATGCCCTTCCTGATTTATACGATTGCGGCGATCGGGTTGAATATTCTGGTGGGATACTGCGGGCAGGTGTCGCTTGGAACGGGTGGGTTCATGGCCGTGGGGGCCTATGCCTGCTATAAGCTGATGACCTCGTTCCCGGAGGTCAGCATGTTCATCCATGTGCTGCTGGCGGGCGGGATCACGGCCATGGTGGGCGTGTTGTTCGGTCTGCCGAGCTTGCGCATCAAGGGGTTTTATCTGGCCGTGGCGACGCTGGCGGCGCAGTTCTTTCTGGTCTGGCTGTTCAACCGCGTATCGTGGTTTTACAATTATTCCGCTTCCGGTCAGATCAACGCACCGGAACGTGACACCTTCGGGATTCTGATCACCGGACCCAACACCGAGGCCTGGGCAACCTATATGTTCTGCCTGATCTTCACGATTTTTTCGGCCGTGATGGCGCGTAACCTGACGCGTGGCTCGGTGGGGCGGCAATGGATGGCGATCCGCGACATGGACATCGCAGCCGAGATCATCGGGGTGAACCCGCTGCGCGCCAAACTGACGGCCTTCGCTGTCAGCTCGTTCTTCGTGGGCATCTCCGGTGCGCTGTTCTTCGCAGTTTACTTGGGCGCGGTGGAGGTAGGCGAGGTATTTGGCATCACCAAATCCTTCCTCGTGCTGTTCATGATTATCATCGGAGGCTTGGGTTCGATCTTCGGCTGCTTTGCCGGTGCCGCGTTCCTCGTGCTGCTACCCGTGCTGCTCAAGATCATCGGCGTGGATTGGTTGGGATGGCCCACCGATATCGTGGCGCACCTCAATCTGGTAATCGTGGGTGGGTTGATCGTGGTCTTCCTGATCGCGGAACCCCATGGTCTGGCGCAACTCTGGCGCGTGGCCAAGGAGAAACTCAGACTATGGCCCTTTCCACATTAGAGAGGGATAACCGTAAGGTGGGCTTTTAGGCCACCTTAAGAGACGCAATATAACAGCCGGGACAACCTGGCATCATCAACTTCCAAGGGAGGAAATAACGATGAAATACAAACTGGCAACCTGGGCCACCGCGGCTCTGATGGCGGCAAGCCCTGCGCTCGCGGATCTTGTTCTGCCGAGCCTCAGCTTCCGCACCGGCCCTTATGCCGTTGGCGGCATCCCGCTGGCGGATGGCTATGCGGATTACTTTACCATGGTGAACGCGCGCGATGGGGGCATCGGCGGCGTGCCGGTGCGTATTCTGGAATGCGAAACCGGGTATAACACTGAAAAAGGCGTCGAGTGCTATGAGAGCACCAAGGGCGAAGGCTCGCTGCTCTATCAACCCTTCTCTACGGGCATCACTTACCAGCTGATCCCCAAGGTCACGGCAGACGGCATCGCGATGCACACTATGGGCTATGGCCGCACATCGGCCGCCAATGGCAAGGTCTTCTCGAATATCTTCAATTTCCCGGCCAACTATTGGGATGCGGCCTCCGTGGCGATCAACTATCTCCTGGATCAGAACGGTGGTGACATTTCCGGGCGTAAGATCGCATTGGTCTATCACAATTCCGCCTATGGCAAGGAGCCGATCCGCACGCTGGAAAAACTCTCCGAAAAGTACGGGTTCGAGTTGAGCCTGCTGCCAGTGGATCACCCCGGTCAGGAACAGAAATCGCAATGGCTGCAAATCCGCCGTGATAAGCCGGATAATGTGCTGATGTGGGGCTGGGGCGTGATGAATCAGGTCGCCGTGCAGGAGGCCGCCAACATCCGCTATCCGATGGAAAACTTTATCGGCGCATGGTGGTCCGGGGCCGAGGCGGACGTGATCCCGGCGGGCGCTGCGGCCAATGGCTACAAGGCGCTGACCATGAATGGTGTCGGCAAGGAATATCCGATCTATGCTGATATCCAGAAATACGTCGTGGATGCGGGCAAGGCCGCAGGTGCAGGCGATCAGATCGGCACGGTGCTTTACAACCGCACGATCTATGCCGGGTTCCTCGCGCATATGGCGATCCTAAAGGCGCAGGAAATCCATGGTGTGATGGACATCACGCAGGCGATGATGGTCGATGGTATGGAAAACCTCGAAATCACCAATGCGCTGATGGCAGAATACGGCGTCGCAGGCATGGGTCCTGAATTCGCGGTCAGCTGTGAAAATCACGGCGGTCCGGGTCTGGGCGCTGTGACGCAGTGGGATGCTTCGGCTGGCGTCTGGAATCAGATTTCCGAGTTCAAGATGTCGGATCGCGAGATCATCGAACCGCTGATCGAAGAGGACAGCATGGCCTTTGCGGCAGAGAACAACATTGATCTGCGCTGCAACTAGACTTTTTCCTCTGGCCACGGCGAGGGCCGTGGCCAGAGGAAATCTGCATATTTATGGAACAATGAAGGTTGAGATACATGCCTGATGCCGACGTGGCAGTCGAGACTGTGTTGGAAGTCAACAACATCGAGGTGATCTACAACCATGTGATCCTCGTGTTGAAGGGCGTGAGCCTGAAGGTGCCCAAGGGCGGCATCACCGCTCTGCTGGGCGGCAACGGCGCGGGCAAAACGACGACGCTTAAGGCGATTTCGGGGTTGCTCGCCTCTGAGCGCGGTGAGGTCACAAAGGGCTCGATCCGCTATCGTGGCGAGGTGATCCAGCATCAGGACCCTGCCGAAACTGTTAAAAATGGCGTGGTGCAGGTGATGGAGGGGCGTCACTGCTTTGAGCACCTGAGCGTTGAAGAAAACCTGCTCACTGGGGCCTATACCCGGCGCGACGGCAAGGCGGCGATCGCGGCCGATCTGGAGTTGGTTTATGGGTATTTTCCGCGTCTGAAGGAACGCCGCAAATCGCAGGCAGGCTATACCTCAGGCGGTGAGCAGCAGATGACGGCGATTGGCCGTGCGCTGATGTCCAAACCCGAAACGATCCTGCTCGATGAACCCTCCATGGGGCTGGCACCGCAACTGGTCGAGCAGATCTTCGAGATCGTGAAATCGGTGAATGAAAACGAAGGCGTAACCTTCCTGCTGGCCGAACAGAACACCAATGTGGCGCTGCGCTTTGCGCATTACGGCTACATTCTAGAATCGGGTCGCGTGGTGATGGATGGTCCGGCGGCGGAGCTGCGCGAGAACCCGGACGTCAAAGAATTCTATCTGGGCATGTCGGAAGAGGGCCGTAAATCCTTCCGCGACGTGCGCAGTTATCGTCGCCGCAAGCGGTGGCTATCATAATCCTCAATTCGGGAGATCCAAGATGCTGAAATCTGCCGTGGTTTTTGTGGTGCTGTTGATTGCCGCGCCCGTTTTTGCCGATGACTTGGTGGTGCGTAAGGTGTTGAATGAACAACCGCTGAGCGGGTCGGCGGGGATGGTGGTGATCGTTTCTAAATTGACCGTGAAACCGGGCGGACGCATCCCGCTGCATACGCATCCCGGCGATGAGCATGCGGTGATTGTCGTGGGCGGTCAGGCCCTGATGCCAAACGGCAAAGAAATGGCTTTTCCCGATGGCACGCCGATGTTTTTCCCCGCGGGCCAAGTCCATGGCGGTGTGACCAATCAGGGGGAGGCCAACATCGAAATCGTGACCACCCATATCGTGCAGGCGGATCAACCCTTTCAGACGGCGGCCGAATAAATATGTCTAACTTCTATGACGATCTGGAAACCCGCAGCAGTGACGCGCGCGAAGCGGCGCAATTGGCAGTGTTGAATGCCAACATTGAACGTATTGCTGCAGCACCGGGGGCCTGCCGGATCGAGACGGGTGCGCTGGGCGCGCTGAGCGATCTGGTGCGTTTGCCGGTGTTACGCAAATCTGATCTGACGCAGTGGCAGGCGGATAACCCGCCCTTTGGTGGTATTCCGGTCAATAACATCACCCATGTGTTCCAATCGCCGGGGCCGATTTACGAGCCCGGCGGTATGAGCCATGATTGGTGGCGTATGGGGCGTTTTTTGCATGCGGTGGGGATCGGCGCGGGCGATGTTGTGCAGAATTGCTTTGGCTATCACCTGACCCCTGCGGGGATGATTTTCGAGAGCGGCGCACGGGCCGTGGGGGCGACCGTGTTGCCCGCTGGCACCGGGCAGACAGAGTTGCAGGTTCAAGCGGCCAAGGCGGTGGGATCAACCGCCTATGCGGGCACGCCGGATTATTTGAAGGTGATCCTTGATAAGGCCGCGGAGATGAACGTGACGCTGGGAATCACACGGGCGGCGGTGGGGGGCGGTGCCTTGTTCCCCGCGTTGCGGCAGGAATATGCGGATCGCGGGATTCTTTGTCTGCAATGCTACGCGACCGCCGATTTGGGCAATATCGCCTATGAAAGCCCCGACTTTAACTCTCCCGTAAGCCCACCCGAGGGGATGATCGTGGATGAGGGCGTGATCGTGGAGATCGTGACCCCCGGCACCGGCAATCCCGTGTCAGCGGGTGATGTCGGCGAGGTTGTCGTTACATCGCTGAACCCGGATTACCCGCTGGTGCGTTTTGCCACCGGGGATCTGAGCGCTGTGATGCCCGGTCAAAGCCCCTGCGGGCGTACCAATATGCGCATCAAGGGCTGGATGGGACGCGCTGATCAGACCACCAAGATCAAGGGCATGTTCGTGCGCCCCGAGCAGGTCGCGGCGTTGGTGGCGCGTCATGATGCCATCCTCAAAGCGCGCGTCATCGCTACCCGCGACGGTGCACAAGACGTGATGACGGTGCAGGTCGAAGCCACCGGGGTGTCGCCTGATGACATCGCGGATGCGGTGGTCGCGACCCTGAAGATGAAGGGTCGCGTTGAAGTCATGGCCCCTGGCAGTCTGCCCAAGGATGGTTTGGTGATCGAAGATCAGCGCAGCTATGAGTGACCCGGCCGCGTGAGCGACGGGCGAGCGTCGTGGCGATTAAACCATTTTTACCGAGAGGGACGCGCAAGACTAAGGCAAAAATCCGAGGGACGCGCAGCGCGTTCCCCTGAGTTCTGATCGTTGCCGTAGCGGGTATGCGCCCGTTGGGAGGCCATCGGCGGGGCTAGCGATAAAGCCAGCCCCGGCGCGCGTGTCTTAGGCTTCTTCGCCGATCTTATCCTGCGTTTGGGTTTCGAAATCACCCGCGTCATGGCGTTCACGTAATTGCGTCTCGGGTTCGCCAGAAGTGCGGTTGACCATGCGCCCGCGCTGCACGGCGGGGCGCGCATTGATGGTTTTGGCCCACCGCATGACGTTTTCATAGCTTTCAACATCCAGAAATTCCGCCGCATCATAGAGACGGCCCAGCACCAGTTGCCCGTACCACGACCAGATCGCGATATCGGCGATGGTGTATTTATCCCCTACGATGAAAGCATGACCCGCCAGTTGGCGATCCAGCACGTCCAATTGGCGTTTGGTCTCCATCGTGAAACGGTTGATCGGGTATTCGAATTTTTCTGGCGCATAGGCGTAGAAATGACCAAAACCCCCGCCCAGATAGGGTGCGGAGCCCATTTGCCAGAACAGCCAGGACAGCGTTTCGGCGCGCGGGCCCGGTTCGGTCGGCATGAATTTCCCAAACCGTTCCGCCAGGTGCAGCAGGATCGCGCCAGATTCAAACACACGCGTCGGGGTTTTGCCCGAGCGGTCCATCAGCGCAGGGATTTTGGAGTTCGGATTGACCTCCACAAAGCCGCTGCCGAATTGATCACCGTCGCCGATTTTGATCAGCCAAGCGTCATATTCGGCCTCTTTGATGCCCAGCTCGAGCAGTTCTTCCAGCATCACCGTTACCTTTACACCATTGGGCGTGGCCAGTGAGTAGAGCTGGAAAGGGTGCTTGCCGACGGGCAATGCCTTGTCATGGGTTGCACCGGCGACAGGACGGTTGATATTGGCAAATTTGCCGCCGCTCCCAGCGTCCCAGGTCCAGACGGTGGGCGGGGTATAATCGGATGTATCGGTCATGGCGTTTTCCTCGTTACGGGCGGTTGGAGCGCAGACCTTAGGGGCCGCAGGGATTTGCGCAAGGCCCATGCCTGCACGTATTTGTGTTCCGGCTGATGGGCGTGGTCATGCTATGATGTGGCGAAAGAGGAAAAAGATGGCGCACCGGCGGTTGCATACCCTTTTGCATGTTATCCTTTTTGGGGTCTGCTTTGGTTTGGTGGTCCTTCCCGCTGCGGCGCGCAGCCAGGAGACGGCTGAACCGCGCGCAGGGTTGATGTGGCACCATAGCGGGCTGCCGGCTGTTTTCCCGCTTCAACTCAGGACACCTCCCGGTAGCGATTATTACGTCAGGTTATTCGAGCCTGAAACTGATCGTGCCGTGCTTGCCGCTTTTATGAAGGGCGGGTCGTTTTTCCGCGTGCTGGTGCCGCCGGGGCGTTATGATCTGCGCTTTGCGTGGGGAGAGACATGGATCGATGAAAGGGAACTTTTCGGCGCAGGGAACAGGACGCGTCTGTTTGCGCTGGATCAACCGCTGCGTTTTGCCATTCGCGATTTTGCCACCAAGGCCGGGCATTTGGTCGATATCACCTTTTCGGATGACGCCCAGGAGGTACAGGTCGCAGTAACGGCGCAATTCATCTGCCAGGGTGCGCGAATTGCCAGTTTCCCACGGCTTCAACCGCCGTTTGAGGATGGGGACCCGTATCGGTTCCGCATTCCAGATGACGATCAGTTGAGGCGCTTTCCGTCGCGGTATTCACAAGAGCGATTGTTGGATAGCGGCGAAGAGGCAACCTTCCCGACGCGCTATGCGCCCTATCTTTCCGCGCCGGAATATGAACTGCGCGGGGTTCCCTGCTAAGACGGCCCGCTTACTGAGTTGGAGCCATAAAAAAACCGCCCCCGAGGGAGCGGTTGTTTATTGTGAGGCAGTCGGGTCTCAGCCCTGACGGGCTTTGAACCGGCGCTGTGTCTTGTTGATCACGTAAACGCGGCCTTTGCGTCGCACAACACGGCAGTCGCGGTGCCGATTCTTGAGCGAGCGGAGCGAATTGCGAACCTTCATGGTCGTTCTCCTCTGGTCTTCTTCTCAGTCGGCGCGCGGACCAGCGCCGGGTTGCGGGCGATCCGGAGGGTTCCGGACCAGTGAATTAGGTGGTGGGCGATACTGGGATCGAACCAGTGACCCCTTCGATGTCAACGAAGTGCTCTACCGCTGAGCTAATCACCCCCTATGTAACGCGAATTCCTTAACCCCAAACAAAAATGGGGCGCGAAAACACGCGCCGGTATCGCGGTCTATAAAAGGAGTCGTCGGAGGGATCAAGGGCTTTTGGTTTTTGGTTTTTCTGCGCTAAGGTCGCGTCAAGAGGAAGGTCAATGAGCAAGCCAGCGTTTGAAGTCTTTTACCCCGAGCGGAATAAATCCTGTGTGGTCTTCGCCTCGCCCCACAGCGGGCGGGACTATCCGTGGTCCCTGCTCCGGACAACCGTGCTGGATGATCATGTGATCCGATCGTCCGAGGACGCCTATGTGGATTTGCTTTTCGATTGTGCGACGCAGTTTGGTGCGACCTTCCTGAAGGCGGGCGCGCCGCGTGCCTATGTCGATCTCAATCGGAGCGCTGACGAATTGGACCCGGCATTGATTGAGGGCGTGCGGCGGCAAAGTCACAATCCCCGTATCGCGTCGGGTCTGGGTGTGATTCCCCGTGTCGTGGCCAATGGGCGCGCGATCTATCGCGGCAAGCTCAGCATGATCGAGGCGCAGAATCGGTTGAACACGTGCTGGCACCCCTATCACAAAATGCTGCAATCCTTGCTTGTGGATGCTGTGCAGCAGCATGGTCAGGCCGTGTTGATTGATTGTCACTCGATGCCGCATGAGGCCGTACAGAGCGTTGTGCGTCGGGGGGCAAAACGGCCGGAGGTTGTGCTCGGTGACCGTTTTGGCGCGGCTGCCAGCGGGGAGTTTGTGGACCGGATCGAGGCGGCATTTACCGCTGCGGGTTTTGTCGTGTCGCGCAATGCACCCTTTGCCGGTGCCTATGTGACGCAGGCCTACGGGCGTCCGAACCGCGGCCAGCACGCGGTTCAGATCGAGATCGATCGCGCGCTTTACATGGATGAAAAGACGATTAAACCCTCACGGCATTTTGTGGATGTGCAACGCAGGCTCCGCAGTGTTATCGCGGAGATCGCATTGATAGGACAGGAGCGCATGCCGCTGGCCGCCGAATAGTCACAGTCGTTTTGGCGCAAGACCCGAACCGCCCGGTGCCGTCTGGAATCAGAGCTGCGAGAATAGGGCCTGAGAGGTCCCACTCAGCCGTTTGGAGAATCGCTTTAACGTAACGCGCGCCCTTTCAGAATTGCGTCACTGCCGAAGCGCGCGCGTATCTTATCAGTCGCGCGTTCTGCGTCGCTGCGCCGTTTGGCCAGCGGATCCAGCAGGTCCCCGGAGCGGTCCGCCCCCGTCGCCTCAATCAGATCCGAAATGCCACAGCCAAGCAGCCGGTAGGGGCCTTGATCGCCGATCTGATCAAAGAGAGCGCGCGCGGTGCGATAGATCGTATCGGCCATCTGCGTCGCATCACGCAGGCTGAGCCGTTTGGACAGTAACGAATGATCCGACCGCTTGAGTTTCAGCGTGACGACACGGCCCGCCAGATCCTTGGCCTTGGCGCGATCCGCGACCTTTTCCGCCATGCGCCACAGGTGCCCATCCAGGAGGTCAGGATCGTTTGTGTCCTCGTTGAAGGTGGTTTCGTTGGAAATGGATTTCATCGGGCTGTTGGAGGAGACGCGCCGGGCGTCCTGTCCGCGCGCCAGATGCCAGAGCCGGTCGCCCGTGGTCCCAAAACGCGCAATCAATTCCGTGCGTTCCCATCGCAAAAGATCGGCGAAGGTCCGAATGCCCGCTTTGTCGAAAGACGCTTGCGCAGCGGGGCCCACGCCCCAGATCATCCGCACCGGCTTGTCGCGCAAAAAATCATTGGTTTCCGCGGCACCAATGACCGAAAACCCATGCGGTTTATCGAGGTCGGAGGCGACCTTGGCGAGGAATTTGTTATGGCTGAGACCGATGGAGCCGGTCAGACCCAGCTCGCTGCGCATGCGCCGGATGAGACGCGCCAGCATCACCGCCGGGGGGCACCCATGCAGGCGCTCAGTGCCCGAAAGATCCATGAAGGCTTCATCCAGCGACAGCGGTTCGATATCTGGCGTCATTTCCGACATCATATCGCGAATCGCGCGCGAGGCTTCGACATAGGCTTCCATGCGCGGCTTAATGATCACCGCTTCGGGGCAGAGTTTGAGCGCCTGAAACATCGGCATGGCAGAACGCACACCGCGAATGCGCGCCACATAACAGGCGGTCGAGACAACCCCGCGCCGTCCACCGCCGATAATGACGGGCTTGTCCTGGAGGCTGGGATCGTCGCGTTTTTCAACCGAGGCATAGAAGGCGTCGCAATCCATATGTGCGATGGAGAGTGAAAAAAGTTCAGGATGCGCGACGATACGCGGGCCGCCACAGGTCGGGCAACGGCGTCCGGTATCGAATTGGCTCAGGCAATCGCGGCAAAGGGCGGGCATTTTCGCATCAATCGTCTAGGGTTTTGGCACGACGCAATGCTATGCCAAGCAGGCCGAAATGAACATGGCCTTTGAAGGTGCAAAGAGAGGAGACCGTCATCCTGCGGGATGACCGACCCGATATACCTCGGCCCGAACATTGGAATTTGCCTGGCGGTGGGCGCGCAGGCGCGGAAACTCCGATGGGCTATGTTCTATGCGAGACAGGTGGGTGGGGTTGCTCTTCAATCACGGGGTTTTAACGAAAAACCCCCCGCTGCTGTGAGCAGGGGGAGGTAACGAACCTCAGGAAGATGCGGTTCGTCGGGGAGTATCACCTAACGTCAACTTACCACCTATAGGAGAATACGCCTAACGCCAGATGGCATTTTTTACCAGATAGAGTGGTCTGTTGTGCAAAGGCCACAGTCGGTTGAGCACCCGTGGTTGCCGTCGGTCTGTGGATAAGAGGCGATTTTATAGCTGTGTCAGAGGTTTGGATTGTGGATTTAGGCCCCGTTGAGTTCTGCGAGAATCGTCTCTGCGGCCAAGCGCGGGGTGGGTGATTGCCAGACCGGGCGCCCGACAACGATGTGATCCGCCCCATCGGCGATTGCGCGGGCTGGGGTGGCGACGCGCTTTTGATCGCCCATTTCGGCACCTGCCGGGCGCACACCGGGCGTCACAATCAACCGGTCGTGGGCTAAGGGCAACGCGCGGATCATTGCCGCCTCTTGCGGGGAGGCAATGACGCCATCCGCCCCGGCTTCAAAGGCGCGGCTTGCGCGGGTTGTGACCAGATCGGAAATATCACCCGCGCGGATCTGACAGGCATCCAGGTCATTTCGGTCCAGTGATGTCAGGATGGTGACGGCCAGTATTTTCATGTCTGACCCGGCGGCACCTTGCTTGGCAGCATCCACCACATGCGGATCGCCATGTACCGTCAGAAAATCGAGATCGAATTGCGCCAATCCGCGCACGGCGGCCTCAATCGTGGCGCTGATGTCAAAGAGCTTCATGTCCAGAAAGATGCGCTTGCCGTGTTCCTGTTTGAGCTCATTGGCCAATGCCAGCCCGCCCCCGGTCAACATCCCCAACCCGATCTTGTAGAAATTTACCGCATCGCCCAGTTGCGCGGCAAGGTCCTGGCCGGCCGGTGCATTAGGCACATCCAGCGCCACGATCAAACGGTCGTCCATCATCTTTTATATCCCCTTTTGGCGTCGCTTTTCCTTAGGCTGTGAAGCCGGCGCTGTCCATCCGGGTGGGCAGGTCGTGCAAAAAGCCCGGAGAACGTCACACGCGCTCCGGGCCAGGTTGTGTCTGCGGATTTCATGAGCGTTGCAGCATGACCGGGCTCCGGGGGGATTGGAATGGCCCGCGTTTTACAACCATGAAACCTGTCGATCCCCCCGGCTGCGTGGAGATGTGAGGCCGGGCGGATCAACTGAAACTGGCAGAACATGCCAACTTTTTACCTTACGTTTTGACCGGCAGAGAACGGGGCGAACCGTATTCTGTTCCGTGTCTGACACTGGAAATAGGCGATACCGACGCATGGGTAACGGGGAAAGGGCGCATCGCTTTCCCATGTCTTTGAGAGATTTGATTCACATCAGGGTAAGGCGCGCGTTTTACATATATCTATCCGATGGGACGCGCGGACCTCTTGAAGCGGTTACCAGCACGCCCCAAATACAATGCGAGGTCCTATTAAGCTGTCGTGCCGCCAGGTCGGGCGCAGCGCATCGGGACGCTTTATAAAAAGGAGAATACCCATGGACTTGAGTAAGTTCACGGAACGGTCGCGCGGTTTCATTCAGGCCGCCCAGACCATAGCGACACGCGAAAGCCACCAGCGGCTGTCACCCGAGCATCTGTTGAAAGCGTTGATGGATGATGATCAGGGTTTGGCCAGCAATCTGATATCCGCAGCGGGTGGTGAGCTTGCGCAGGTGGTGCAATCACTGGCGCTGGCGCTCTCGAAAATCCCCAAAGTCAGCGGGGATGCGGCGCAGATTTACCTCGACAACCCGACCCAGAAGGTTCTGGTCGAAGCCGAAGCCCTTGCCAAGAAAGCAGGCGATAGTTTCGTGCCAGTCGAACGCCTCCTGATGGCATTGTGCATGGTGAAATCCGCCGCCAAAACCGCCTTGGATGCGGGCGGCGTGACGGCCCAGGGGCTGAATACAGCGATCAATGACATTCGCAAGGGGCGCACGGCGGATACGGCCAGCGCCGAAGATGGCTATGATGCGCTGAAGAAATACGCGATGGATCTGACGGCGCGCGCGGAGGCGGGCAAGATCGATCCGATCATTGGCCGTGACGAGGAAATCCGCCGCGCGATGCAGGTGTTGAGTCGCCGGACCAAAAACAACCCGGTTCTGATCGGTGAGCCCGGTGTGGGTAAAACCGCCATTGCCGAAGGGTTGGCGCTGCGGATCGTGAATGGCGACGTTCCGGAGTCTTTGCGCAACAAGAAGCTGTTGTCGCTTGATATGGGTGCGTTGATCGCCGGTGCGAAATACCGCGGTGAGTTTGAGGAACGCCTCAAGGCGGTTCTGACCGAGGTCACCGAGGCCGCGGGCGAGATCATCCTGTTCATTGATGAGATGCACACGCTGGTTGGCGCGGGCAAGGCGGATGGCGCGATGGATGCGGCCAACCTGATCAAACCGGCGCTGGCGCGCGGCGAATTGCACTGCGTGGGCGCGACCACGCTCGATGAATACCGCAAATATGTGGAGAAGGACGCGGCCCTTGCGCGCCGTTTCCAGCCGGTGATGATCCTGGAGCCGACGGTGGAGGATACGGTCTCCATCCTGCGGGGCATCAAGGAGAAATACGAATTGCACCATGGTGTGCGGATTTCGGACTCTGCGCTGGTCGCGGCGGCGACATTGAGCCACCGCTACATCACGGATCGGTTTTTGCCCGATAAAGCCATCGATCTGATGGATGAGGCGGCGAGCCGTTTGCGCATGGAAGTGGACAGCAAGCCCGAAGAACTGGACGCGCTGGACCGCTCGATTTTGCAGATGCAGATTGAGGCGGAAGCCCTGCGCGCCGAGGATGATGTGGCCAGCAAGGACCGTCTGGAGACGCTCGAGAAGGACCTCGCCGAGTTGCAGGAGCGCAGCGATGAGTTGACGGCGCAGTGGCAGGCGGAACGGGATAAGCTGTCGGGTGCGCGCGACCTCAAGGAGAAGCTGGACCACGCCCGCGCCGAATTGGAAATCGCAAAGCGTGAGGGTAATCTGGCCAAGGCTGGGGAGCTCTCCTATGGTGTGATCCCTCAGTTGGAAAAAGAACTCGAAGCGGCGGAGGGTCGCGATGACAGCGACCGTCTGGTCGAGGAGGCCGTGCGCCCTGAGCAGATCGCGGGTGTGGTCGAGCGCTGGACCGGTATCCCCGCAGGCAAAATGCTGGAGGGCGAGCGTGATAAGCTGTTGCGCATGGAGGATCAGCTGCACAACCGGGTGATCGGCCAAAATGCGGCTGTGCGCGCCCTGTCCAATGCGGTGCGCCGGGCGCGGGCCGGTCTGAACGATGAAAACCGTCCGCTTGGATCGTTCCTGTTCCTGGGCCCAACTGGCGTGGGCAAGACCGAACTGACCAAAGCCGTGGCGGAATTCCTGTTTGATGATGACAACGCGATGGTGCGCATCGATATGTCAGAATTCATGGAGAAACATGCCGTGAGCCGTCTGATTGGTGCCCCTCCGGGTTATGTCGGATATGATGAGGGCGGTGTATTGACGGAAGCCGTGCGGCGCAGGCCGTATCAAGTGGTGCTGTTTGACGAGGTCGAAAAAGCGCATCCGGATGTGTTTAACGTGCTGTTGCAGGTGCTCGATGATGGGGTGCTGACCGATGGTCAGGGCCGCACGGTTGATTTCAAACAGACGCTGATCATCCTGACCTCCAACCTTGGGGCGCAGGCGCTGAGCCAATTGCCCGATGGCGCGGATGCCTCTGATGCCAAGCGCGATGTGATGGACGCGGTGCGCGCCCATTTCCGCCCCGAATTCCTGAACCGCCTGGATGAGACGATCATCTTTGACCGTCTGGGCCGCGAGGATATGGGCGGGATTGTCGATATTCAAATGGCGCGGTTGCTCAAACGCTTGGCGGCGCGCAAGATCATATTGGATCTGGACGCCGGTGCGCATCAATGGCTGGCGGATGAGGGCTATGACCCGGTCTTCGGCGCGCGCCCTCTGAAACGTGTGATCCAACGAGCCTTGCAGGATCCGCTGGCGGAAATGCTTCTCGCGGGGGATGTGAAGGACGGGGATGTGCTCAATATCTCCGTCGGGGCCGAGGGCTTGATCATCGGGGACCGGGTGGCAGCCACGAACCGGCCCAAGCCGGATGATGCGGTCGTGCATTAATGCGCGTGTTGTAGGTCGTGCATTGAATGCGCGCGTTGTAAGTCATGCATTGACGCCGGACATTATATAAAGTCACAAAGGCCGGGCATATGACCCGGCCTTTTTCATGATATTCCCCCCCGACCTGGTGATTTTCGACTGCGATGGCGTGCTGGTGGACAGCGAGCCGCTCACGAATGTCGTGATCCGTGACAATCTCGCGCAACATGGGCTAGACCTGTCGATCGATCAGATCATTGATCTGTTCGTAGGCGGCACGATCATGGGCGTCATGACGACCGCGCGCGAGATGGGTGCTCGATTGCCGGATGATTGGGTCGATCATATATATAGTGAAGTTTTTGACGTGCTAGATGAAAAGGTCGAGTTGATCCCCGGTGTCGTGGCTGTGTTGGACGCATTGGACGCTGCTGGCATTCCCTATGCGGTCGGTTCCAACGGCCCGCATCGCAAGATGGACATCACCTTGACGCGGACCAGTTTGATGAGCCGTCTGCGGGGACGGGTGTTTTCGCGTGAGGATGTTGCGGCACCCAAACCGGCACCGGATGTTTATCTCAAGGCGGCGGCCTCTGTTGGGATCCTGCCGTCCCGATGTATTGTGGTGGAGGATAGCGCGAGCGGTGCGCGTGCTGGCAAGGCCGCTGGCATGTATACGCTTGGATTTGTCGCAGAAACAGATCCCGCGCGTATGCGCCCTATCTGTGACGCCTTATTTAAGTCGATGGATGAACTCATCCCGCTTTTGCAGGTTTGAACGCAGCGTCCAAAAAAGGCGGCCCGGCAAGAAAGATCTTTCCGGGCCTAACTGTGTCTGCTCGAAAACGGAGGGTTATTCGGGCAGGATCACAGTATCCACAACATGGATGACGCCGTTGGAGGCCTCTACATCCGCTGCGGTGACTGTTGCACCGTTAATCTTTGCACCGTCAGACAGGTCAACGGTAAGATCTCCGCCCTGAACGGTCGCAGCCGTCATGCCATCAGACAGATCAGTGGACATCACTTTGCCCGGCACAACGTGATAGGTCAGGATTGCAATGAGCTGGTCCTTGTTCTCTTCGAGCAACAGGGATTCGACCGTCCCCTCGGGCAGGGCGGCAAAAGCTTCATCCGTGGGTGCGAAAACCGTAAACGGGCCATCACCTTTCAGGGTGTCAACAAGGCCCGCGGCCTGGACCGCAGCCACCAGCGTTGTGAACGACCCCGCGCCAACGGCGGTATCCACGATGTCTTTGGGCGCGTCCCCGGCAAAGGCGGTCGTGCCCAAAAGGGCGGTTGCGGCTGTCAGGCTCAGAAAACTACGACGAAACATAACTGTCTCCTAGGTTAAAAGGGTCGATGCCTCCATGGACATCTGTGAGGTAAACGCAGCAGCCTTGGTTTTGGATCATCGGGGTTTCTTGCTGAGACCATTTGACAAAATGACAGCCGCGCTAAGCTGGGTGCTTTTCCCGTTTCCAGTCACAAAAATGTCAGCAAAAAGACAACCAGGCACAGTGTATACCCCGAGCGGTGGCGGCAAAAGTTACAGTCTGCTGTCCGTATTGTGAGACGAAATCGTTTGGAGTGCCGGGTGTCGTCTCCTACATAGGGCGCAACATAGAGCACTGGAGTATCTGATGGCCTACCGCTGGAAAAATGAGTTGACGCATGCAGATGTGACCCCTGAGGCCGCGTTTATGAACCGGCGTCAGTTGATGAGTGTGGCGGCGGCGGGCGTCGGTCTGGCAGCTTTGGGTGCGCGCGCCGGTGCCGAAGAAGCGCTGGAGCCAAATTCCTGGGAAGACATTACACAGTATAATAACTTCTATGAATTCGGCACGGGCAAGACCGATCCGGCCACCTATGCCGGTGGTCTGACGACCGACCCCTGGAGTGTGACGATCGACGGTCTGGTTGAAAAACCCGGTGAGTATGATTTCAAAGACATCATGGCGCAGATGACAGTTGAGGAGCGCATCTATCGTTTTCGTTGTGTCGAGGCCTGGTCGATGGTCATTCCGTGGAACGGCTTCGAGTTGGCCGATCTGTTGACGCTGGCCGGGGTCAAACCAGAGGCGAAATACGTCCGCTTCGAAACGCTCTATCGTCCCGAAGAGATGCCGGGTCAGAAGTCGCGCTCGATTGACTGGCCCTACGTCGAGGGTCTGCGGCTGGATGAGGCGGTGCATCCGCTGACGATCATGGCGACCGGAATTTACGGCAAACCCATTCCAAATCAGAATGGCGCACCGATGCGGTTGGTTGTGCCGTGGAAATATGGCTTCAAATCGATCAAATCCATCGTGAAGATCACCCTGACGGACGAAGCGCCCGTCAACACATGGCAGGATTTGCAGGCCAGCGAATACGGTTTTTATGCCAATGTGAATCCGACCGTGGATCATCCACGCTGGTCTCAGGCGACGGAGCGCAAGATCGGTGGCGGGTTATTCTCCAAACGGATCCCGACCTTGATGTTCAACGGGTATGAGGAAGAGGTCGCCAGCCTTTATGAAGGTATGGACCTGACGCGTTTCTATTGATTGTTGGCTATTGACCGAAAACCACCAGATGCATGTCGCGCCCCGGAAGTAGTGTGAAAGCGCCCGCACCGATCAGCGCCACATAAAAGAGCTGGCGCATCGTACTGCGATGTTCGTCGATCTTGCCGCGCTGTGCGGCGCGGATGCCGCCGACAAGGTTATAGAGTGTATAGACGGACAAGAGGTGAATGAGGCTGAACGGTCCGATCTGGCGCAGATCGTGAATCCAAAAACTGGATAAAGCGACGAGGCCGAGCAGAGACGCCCAGATATATCCGATGACCCGGTGTCGACGCGTGCCTTTGGCCAGCAACAACTGCGTCGCACCCAGCAGGAGAGCGGTAAGGGCTGCGAAAGCATGGGCTGTTACGATGATGCCCGATTGATAGAGTGGAGCGAACGAGATGGGACGAGTTCCTGGGTTTCGAAGAGAGCAGTGATGCGGGATGCTAAGAACGCCGTGGTGGATGTTGTCAACGGTGCGCTGCGCCGGGTGCCCACGTGGGTACTATATATACTGTATCTTCTGCCGGTGCCTTATCTGCTTTATCTGGCGCAAACCGGTGGGCTCGGGCGCGAGCCGATCAAGGCGTTGGAACATGAGTTGGGCGAGATCGCCTTGCAGCTTCTGATCATCGGTCTGACCGTAACACCCTTGCGCCGCTATGGCGGTTTGAACCTGCTGAAGTTCCGCCGCGCGTTTGGTGTCTTGGCCTTTATATATGTCGCGCTGCATCTGTTGGTCTGGCTTGTGCTGGACGTGGGTATCCTGAGCCAGATCTGGGCGGACATCATCAAGCGTCCCTATATCACTATCGGCATGGCGGGATTCGTCCTGCTGGTCCCCCTGGCAATCACCTCCAACAACTGGTCGGTGCGTAAATTGGGGCCGCAATGGCGCAAGCTGCACCGCCTTGTATATGTCGCCGCGATTCTGGGCGGGGTGCATTATGTCATGCTGACCAAGACATGGGCGTTTGAACCGCTGGCCTATCTGGCCGTGATTCTGGGCCTTCTGGCGCTGCGACTTCCCAAAGCGCGGCGCAAACAAGCCGTCTGATGTCCGAAAGTTGAAAAACTGGGCAGGATGAAAACCCCTCTCAGGGCGATTCCACTCGGAATCACCAGAATCCCCCAGCCGATTTTTGATCGTTTGGACGAATCCTTTCCCAAATGGAGATAAACGGGAGACGATTCACATGAATCACACCACGACTCGGGGGTGATTTGCGCTGTGACTCGGGGAGTCTTGGGGGTGGTCTGGTGGATAACGCAATATATGGGGCTCTAAGGCTCGTGCTTTCC